>JAUXFZ010000136.1 GCA_030622585.1 Myxococcales bacterium | reverse complement strand
CGTGACGGGTGATGCGGGCCTGGTCTGCCCCGTCCGTGATACCGCCAAGCGCGCGGCGGCCGCGGGGCTCGATGTTTTCTTCTACAACTTCAGCCGGCCGCTCCCCATCCCAGCCCTGCAAGGGTTCGAGCTGGGCGCGACGCATGGCGCCGAGATTGCCTACGTCTTCGGCTCGCTAGGACCCGACCTGATCGGAGAAGAGGATCTCGCGTTGAGCGCGAGCATCCAGCGGTACTGGGGACGCTTCGCGGCCACCGGCAATCCCAACGGCGGTAACGAGCTCGCCTGGCCGACATTCTCTGCAGAGGGCGACATCCGTCTCAATCTCGACGTCACCCTGAGCACCGTCGAAGACTTCCGAAGCGACGTCTGCACGTTCTGGGAAGCCTTTTACGACAGCGAGTTCGACTAGGCGGAAGCGATGGGTCCCGTCGCCCCCAGCATGACGTCCAAACCCCTCCGCCGGTTTCGTCATCCCTGCTTCGCGTTCGTGACCTTGCTTGAAACCGGGTAGGCGGCGCGCATCGTTTTCGCAAGAGTCTCCAGAGCGTCCCGAAAAGGTGTCGATGGGCGCCACACGAGCGCGATCGTGCGGTACGGCATCGGAGAGCCGAGCGGTCGAATCTTTAGTTGCTCGTTCCGGTTCTCGATGCCGAGCGCGAGGCTGGGGAGTAGGGTGAGCCCGCCCGTCGACGCTACGAGTTGCACGAGGGTCCCTAGGCTCGTGGCGCGGAAACCAGCTTCTTCTGAGCCGACCTTGGAGCACAAATCAACGACCTGCTCGCGAAAACAGTGGCCGTCCTCGAGGAGGTACACACAACTCTGCGCGAGCTTGGCGACGGGCATCTTGGAACGCGCTTTCGCGAGCGGATGGCTTCTCGCCGCTGCGAGCACGAATGGATCCTTGGCGATCTCGGCGTGTTCCACATCTCCGAGGTCAGTCTCCAGGGCCACCACTGCAGCGTCGAGGGCGCCTTCCTCGAGCATGCTGGATAGCGTCGATGTCTTTTCCTCGGTCCAGAGAAGTCGCAGCTCCGGAAATCGCTCTTTCAGGGCAGGCGTGATCTCCGCAAGGAGGTAAGGCGCGATCGTAGGAATGATGCCAATGCGCATCTCGCCGTGAAACGGATCCTCCCAACACCGAGCGAGCGCCTGCAGATCGGCGGCTTCCGTCAACACGCGCTTCGCTCGAGCCAGCAGCTCACGTCCAGCCCCGGTGACGAGCACTCGCCGTCGATCACGCTCAAAGAGCCGAACGCCGATGATGTCTTCGAGCTGGGCCAACTGGGCGCTCAGCGCTGGCTGCGAGACATGACACTGCTCGGCGGCTTTGCGAAAGCCGCCTGCCTCGGCCACCGCTACGGCGTATTCGAGCTGTCGGAGCGTGTAGGGGAGCGCCTTCATAGTAGATAGGCACAGCCTATCACATTGGTAGAGACAAAGTCTTAGACCTATCAGTAGTCGGGCCCCAAGATCGATTTCACCCAAGAGAGGAGTAAAACAATGGCGAGCGACGACAAACCAACCCTTCGAACCGAGGCCGGCATCCCGGTCCAAGATAACCAGCGGTCACAGACCGCCGGCCCAACAGGCCCGGTGCTGCTTCAGGATGCGCACTTGGTCGAGAAACTGGCACGGTTCAACCGCGAGCGCATTCCGGAGCGAGTGGTGCATGCGGTTGGAAGTGCGGCACACGGGCACTTCGAGGTGACCAATCAGGACGTTTCGCAGTGGACCAAAATGAAGGTCTTTGCCGAAGCAGGGAAGCGGACCCCGGTGTTCCTCCGCTTCTCAACGGTGGCCGCGTCCAAGGGGGGACCGGACACTGCACGCGATCCTCGAGGGTTCGCCCTCAAGTTCTACACGGAAGACGGCAACTGGGACTTGGTTGGCAACAACACGCCCGTGTTCTTCCTCCGCGATGGAATCAAGTTTCCCGACTTCGTGCATTCGCAGAAGTACGATCCGCACACGAATCGGCAGGAACCCGACAACGTCTGGGACTTCTTCTCACGCGCCCCCGAAGCCACGCATCAGTTCGTCTGGTTGTTCGGTGATCGCGGCATTCCGGCATCGTACAGGCACATGAACGGCTACGGATCGCACACGTTCATGTGGGTCAACGCGTCTGGCGAGAAATTCTGGGTGAAGTTTCACTTCAAGGTCGACCAGGGAATCGAGTGTCTCGACTCCCAGCAGGCCGAAATGATCGGCGGAGCTGACCCGCAGTATTGCCAGAAGGATCTCTACGATGCGATCGAGACCGGCGACTTCCCTTCCTGGACGCTGAAAGTCCAGGTCATGCCAGAGGCAGAGGCTGCGTCTTACCGCTTCAACCCTTTCGATCTGACCAAGGTCTGGCCACACAGCGACTATCCGTTGATCGAGGTTGGCAAGCTGGTCCTAGATCGCGTTCCCGACAACTACTTCGCTGAGGTCGAGCAAGCCACGTTCAGCCCCGCCAACATGGTTCCGGGGATAGGACCCTCACCCGACAAGATGCTTCAAGCACGGTTGTTTGCCTATGGCGACGCTCACCGATACCGAGTTGGGATCAATCACAACCAGTTGCCGGTAAACGGGTCTAAAGGGGTCCAGGCCAAGTGTCCGATGAACCATGGCCGTGACGGGGCGATGTGTTTTGGGGACAACGGTGGCGCGTCGCCCAACTATGAGCCGAACAGTGTTGGCGGGCCTGTGCAAACTGACGTCGAGTACGATCTTGGGTATCCGGTTGCCGGACAAGTCGGGGTGTATACGACCCCGAGGCATGAAGAGGACGACGATTTTGGTCAGGCGGGTTCCCTGTTTAGACTGATGGACTCGGAGGAACAACGGAGACTCATCGCAAATCTCACGGGCTCCTTGGCGCAGGTGACTCGCGCGGACGTGCTCGAACGAAGCATCGGACACTTTGCTTCGGCGGATCGAGACCTCGGTCGGCGACTGCGCGACGCCGTCACGAAAGCGAGAAGATGAACCGGCTATGAGAACCCCCGCGACGATCTCGAGAGACAACGCAAACCTTGCCCTAGTCACGATGGTGGTTGCGGGGGTCCTGGGCTGCGGTTCCGATGGGCCCGGGCTCGGTCGCGCTGGGTCGGGTGGAAGCGGGGGTGCCGGAGGCGTTGCGGGCATGGCGGGCGAACCTACGGGAACGGTCGACTTTGTCCCCGTCTACGAGCCAGGCAGTGCATGGGAGACAAACGGGGCGGCCAAGCAAATGGTCGACAAGGTCTTCGCCGACTTCGAATCAACACTGAGAACGCCGGGCAATTGGAACGCAGCCATCGAGGTGTATCTTACCGACGATAACAACGACAATGCGCACACCACGTTCGAGGCGACGTTTTCGGACGCCATGGTCGACGGCCAAAGTGTACGGGTCGTTCCCGCCTGGAACGAGATCGTTCGAGGCACGGCCGATGCCAACGGACCGGCCCAGCCGAATGGCAACGGCGCCGAATTCTCGATTCATTTCAACGTGACCGATCACGCGAACAACGCCGGGTTGCTGCGTCACGAAATGATGCACGGACTCGGCGCCGTGAACTCCATACCGAACATCACCGTGACTAGGTCAGGCGTTCTTGACGGACCCATGCCGGGCGAGCGGATGAAGGCGGCGCTTTACGACCTTCAGCTGGTCGATCTGAACGGCGATCCGTTGCTGGCCAACTACGGCGCCGACGACGGCAGCTTCGAGGTCCAACCGTATCGGATCGAAACGAGTCTAACGGAGTGGATGGACGGTGACGGTGGCGTGTTCTTTCGCGGCATGCGAGCCGCAGGCGGACCGTTCGACATGGTGTGCGGCACGTTTCCCGTGAGCGATAGCCAGGGGCAAATTCGCCTCAATGAACCGGCCGAGCTCATGTCCGCCGGCGCCCACCCAACATGGGACACCCTCGACGAGCCAGACCGCGCCTTCCTCGGCGCAATGGGCTACACCCTCGCCCCATAGGCGGCAGGGCGCTCCAGCGCCGTCTGCGGGGACGGTCTTTACTTCTTTCCGTTTCGGTCCCAGCGGTCTGCGGTCGAGAGCGCCCCCGGCGCACAAAAGGAAAGAAGTAAAGACCGTCCCCGGACTCCGTTGGACGCTACTCCGCGATCAGATCTTCGTTGAACGGAAGCGCGCTGTTGTCGTTGCCGAAGGTGTCGACGACGTGGATGGTGAGCACGACTAGTTTGTCCGGAGCGACTGCGCTCTCGAGCTGCACCGTGAGAGCTCCGTTGGCTGATATCGGAACGTCTTCGAAGAGCTGTTCCTCACCGTTGATGGATGCCGTCACCATGGCCGATCCGCCCGCCAGCGGGTCGGGAGCATTATTTGTGTAGTCGAAGTTTCGCATGCGGTAAGCGCCTTCGACGAACGGGTAACCCACCGTCGCGCTGACTGTGCTTCCACTCACGCCTGCGTCGATGAGCGCCAGTGACCTGCGCGCGGACAGCGTAAATGGATCGCTGTGCAGCGGGGAATCCGCACTGCCGTATGTCTCGGTGCTGTCGCCGGTGTGCTGCTGCCCCCAATAGGCGAAGCGATAGGTGCCCTCTGATTCGTACGCCATGAACTCGTATGTGGCGGTCCACTCGCTACGCTGTCCGTCCTGCTCGTGCAGCAGCCAAAGCTCGTAACCGTTGTCGCTCATCACCGTGCCATCGGGCCGGATGACCGGTACGAAACCGCCTGCGGCCGTATCTACCTCGAGCCAGACGTGTGGAAGGTCGACCATCGGATCGCCGCCCTCCCAGGTGAAGGTGGCGATCTCGAGGCGAGCGACGTTCTCGGGCTGCGCGACGGGGTTGCCCGCATTCGGCGTGGCGTAGAGGTCAAAGTCGGCATCCTGAAGCCGCAGCGCTTCCCAATCGGTCTGCTGCCACTCGATGAGGTCGTCGTAGTCGACGGGGTCCTCTAGCTCAG
The DNA here is from genome assembly GCA_030622585.1 of Myxococcales bacterium. Lineage (GTDB taxonomy): Bacteria > Myxococcota_A > Polyangia > Polyangiales > Houyiibacteriaceae > SG8-38. Next base: position 1,864 of record JAUXFZ010000136.1, on the reverse strand, counting down.
CGGTCGTGGCCGGCTCCACGAGGTCTTCCACGACTCGGTTGATGTATTCACCGAATTTTGGCCCCCAGATGTTCGATCCCGATTCATAGCCACCTTGCAGCCAGTCATCTTCGAGCAGAATGTAAAATTGGTGCGCGTTGGCGTACGCATAGATGACGGAGTTCTCGCGGCCGATTCCGTACCGCTCGGAAATGCGGCGATGGATCTCCATGCCCAGCGGCGTGGTCGCCTCACCCGGCAGGCCGATCATGTAGAGTTCGCCTAGGCGCATGACGCTAACCGTCGTTCTGTCGAACATGGTGACGTCTTCACTCACGAGGTCTTCGACGCCGGCGATATCTATTTGGCAGTAGATCTCATCGAGGGCCATCTTCGTTTCGGGCACTCCGTCGTCCTCGTCGTAGTTCGCCCCGCACAAGAACGCGCCTTGGGTGTACACGAAATCACCGTCGACGAACTCGTTGTCCGTGTAGCCGATCAGGTCACGGTCGATCGGGAAACGCTTCGGGAAGTACTCGATGTCGATGCGCGCTTCGCCTTCAGGCAAGCTGCGGTAGAGTTCGGCGATGCGTTCTGCCGCCGCCATACCGATGGCCTCCATGCGTTGCGTACCGCCATGCCCTGCGGCTGACTCTCCTGGGCGTACGTTGCCGGCGGTCCCCTGCATGAGCATGACCGTCACCTTGCCGAGGCCCTCCTGCTCGAAGAACAGCTCCTCGGTTTTGGCCTCGATGAACCCCGGGGCGTCCTCGGACATGTATGGGTTGCCATCGCCGAGGGCGGTGCCGTGCACGGGCAGGTTGGCAATGATCGCAAAGGGGCTTCCGTCCGTCCGGTCGAGTCGCACGAGGTGCAGGCGTGGATCTTTGGTGACGGATTCACCCGTCGCCTGACAAACAGAATCATCGGAGCCGCAGAGGATACCGTTCTGATGGAAGTAGAGGTTGTCGTCCTCCGAGCGACGATCGCTGTTCACACGATCGTCGGGATCGAAATTGTCGTTTGCACCGAATGAGAACGTGACCGGCTCGCGCTCTGCCGCCATCACTTCGAGCGTCACGCGGGTCAGCTCGTCGGTGAGCTCGGTGAACACCGCCTGCTGAAAGCTGTCCATCCCGACCAGGCCAAAGAGATCAGGGGTTTCGTAGTAGCGCGCGGGTGCGTGGTGGCTATGCGTTGCGCCAAGGAACAACTCGTGGCGGATGTCTTCGCCCGTGGCGGCCTGTACGTTCGCGATTATCTGGTCGCGCATCAAGTCGGTCGGAAAGATGAGCGGCAGCCGCAGCATGATGACGCGACGCAGACCGTTCTCGAGCAACAGCGCTTTGAGCGATAGCCGTTGCATTAAACCGCGCGTGTTGAAGAAAAAATCGACTAGGCGCGGGTCAGTCTGTGCGACCTCGAAATCGTAGGGATCGGTTCGGCCGAAACCACCCATCGCGACGTTCGGGGGCATGTTCAAGTACGAGCGCACGAGCGAAGCGTGCAGGTCGGTGAGCACAGGCTCCGCGCCACCGCTGCCGCCCGAGCCGCCAGCGCCACCGGTGCCTTGGTTTGCGCCGTCGCTACTACAGGCGACCAAGCCCAAGCAAAAGGTGACCGCGAGTAGAGTGGCTGCTAGCCGCCGTGTGCTGATAAACATAATTTAAGTCTCCTGATTCCTAGTATGCCGCTGACCGTGACTACGACCGTGACTGACGCCCAGATCGTCGCCTGAAGGCGGGCTCGCGTATAGCATCCTCTCGCACGGCCTGCACAGGACGCCGCGGGCCTGGGAAGGTCGGGACGGAGGAAGCGGCGTGCGGGGACGGTCTTTACTTCTTTCCGTTTCGGTCCCAGCGGTCTGCGGTCGAGAGCGCCCCCG
>JAUXFZ010000327.1 GCA_030622585.1 Myxococcales bacterium | reverse complement strand
TTCCTGTCCGACGAACTGCTTGCGACAACGCGTGGAGCGAACCCCTACCCCATAGGGCGCGCGGTACGCGACCACTTCGACGCGCGTCACGCGGCCATCGGGATCAAAAAACGTGGCGAAGTCGATGTACTCGTGCTGACCGATCTCGCGGTCGAACAGCGCGTAGCCGTCGACCTGATTCGCCGAGCGCGCAACGTAGAGGATGTACTCTGACTTCTCGAGCTTCTGTCCAAGCTGGTGCTCGATGTCCTCGCGGCGATCCTCTGAAAGCTGGATTCGCTGATAATCCACCAACTCCGACTGGCGGAACTGCTCCGCCAGGAGACCACGCACGCTATAGTAGACCTGCGCGTGCCCACTCGCGGCCAACCCGGAGGTGACGACCGACACGGCAAGGAGAAGGACAGTCCTATTGAAAACGCCTTTCATCTTCGTTTTCAACGTATAGGAGTAGCCAATCACCGCCGCAAGCCAAAATTCACCCCCCATGCGAGTCCTTTTCGTCGCTTGGGAGCTCTAAGAGGAGGTCATTGCCTTGGGGCGGCCGATTCGCATCATGGCTGGGGTTACCTGGCCGTCTCTGGTATGGCTCGATCTCCTCTCATCACATCTGCGGGGTTTCCATATGCTCGACAGGCAATCGCAGGATCTGGCAGCGTTCGATCACCAGCTGATCTCGCGTACGGCCAACGGGGACCGCCGAGCGTTCGAGCAGATCGTTTCGCGTCACGCCACCGCAGTGTTTCGTCTGGCCAAGGTGGTGACCGGTGACGCCGCGGCTGCCGAGGACGTCATGCAGAAAACGTTTCTTGCGGCCTATCGAAGCGCCTCGACGTGCGGCTCGGATGCTTCGGTCCGAACGTGGTTGCTCGCCATCGCCAGGAACACAGCCCAGCAGCTTCAAGCCAAGCAGGGCCGAGAAGTCCCCGCCGAGGAGCCATTGCTGAACCTCGGCCTCGATGCCGGCTGGGGCAGTGGCGATCCGGAGACGATCGCGATCGCCGCGGCACACAAGGACAACCTCGACAAGGCGTTGTCCACGCTCTGCGCCGAAGACCAAGAGGTGCTGATCCTGAGGGACATGGAAGGCCTGCGCGGGTCCGAAGCAGCCGAGGTTGTCGGGCTTGGCGAGCAGGCGTTCAACACTCGTCTGCACCGAGCACGTCTGCGGCTCGCGGGCGCGCTCCGTGGCGCTCCTCCGCTCGACGGCGTCGTGCAGGAAGGAGGTGCGTGATGCAGGACAGGCTCATAGGCGGCGTCCGCTGTTCCGAGGTCCTGGCGCATCTGAGTGACTACGTGGACGCCGATCTCGACGCAGCGACGACGGAGCGAGTCGAAAACCATCTCCTCGGTTGTCCGAACTGTGAACACTTCGGAAAAAATTTCGGGTCGATGGTGGCTTCCCTCCGGAACGAGTCCAACACGCCGGAAGCGATCCAGGCCGACGCGATATCGCGCATGCTGTCCCAGATCTACCAGCTCGGCGCGGACTCCTGAACGGATGATTGCTGCTTCGCATTCGCGCGTGCGCTGCGGGGCGCGTTGGGCGTTGGCGCTTGTGGCGCTGTCGTTCGCCTCCAGTGCGAAGGCCGAAGCCACCTGCAATAGGGAAGAGGCGCCTCGGCTCTTCGTGGACTTGTTTTCCAGCACGCGGATCTACCCCGACGCGGACGCGGCCCTCATCGGCTTTGAAATTGGCGTGGTGGGACGTCCGACGGACAAGTGCCTGCATTTGGCTGGCGAGGGCTTCACGAGATTCGGCAGCCGCGGCTCGCCCTCGGGTGAATTGAAGATGAGGACTGCGGGCACCGCAGTAGGGGCGCTCTGGGGCAATGGCGATCAGGATCGATGGTTCGGCGCGGGTGTGATGTTCGATCTGGGCTGGGCCCGCGTGGGCGCCCGCAACGACTTCGTATCGAGCGGATACTTGCGCGCGCTCCTGTACTGGCGGCTACGCGGGGAGTTCTGGGTGGGCCTCGACGTGCGAGCCGGACACGTGATCGCCCCGGTGACCGTCGATGGGTTTGGCATCAAAGGACCGATGGTCGGGTTCGGCATCGGTGCGATGTGGGGCGAGGGCGACTACTAAGCAGCGTATCATTTCTAGCCGAGCGGCATACGCTTAGACATGGGACACCTCCGGGTCGCCGCGGCGGCCGTGTCGATACTCCTGCTCGGGGGTGCATGCGAATCGTCCAGCCAGCCACGCTTAGTCCCTAGTGGCGACGCCGGGGTCAAGCCGGATGGCGGCCCCGGCGCCTCCATCACTCCCGCGCGACGAGGTGGCGCGCCTGCCGTGTGGATGCTCACGGCGGGCGAGATGGTGATTTTTGGCGGTATGGACCCGATCACGAACGACACATTTTCGTTCGACCAGACGACCTCCGCGTGGCGCCAGCTCACCCCCGAACGGCAAGGAGCCGTGCCCGCCAACCGATGCCACCACACCTTGAACGAGATCCCCGGGGCCGACCAAGCGCTTCTCTTCGGCGGCTTCTCGCGGGGCACCCGTTTCAACGACACTTGGCGCTTCGACTTTGCGAGCGAAACTTGGACCGAGCTGTCGACCGGCGGCACCGTACCGGCCAAGCGCTGCCTTCATGCCTCGGCCTTCATTGCTTCGAGGTCCGAGCTCGTGATGTTCGGTGGGATCGCCGGCAGCGGCACGCAGGCCGGCGAGTTCTTTGGAGACACACACGTTCTCGATGTGGCGACCGGCTCGTGGGCCCGAGTCGAAGGGGACGGTCCGAGCGCGCGCGAGGGCGCAGTAATGATCTACTCTCGCGATGCAGACGCGGTCTTTGTGTGGGGCGGCAAGGCCTTCGACCACTATCCGACGGAGCTCTGGCGCTTTGATGTCGACGCGCGCACATGGTCGGAAGTCCTCACGGCCGGAGATGAGCCCATCGGGCGTGAGGACCCAACGTACTTCTGGGACGAGTCCAGGGGCAGGCTCAGCATATTCTCGGGGCGCAACGACAATGAGCCGATCGTTCTATTCGATGATGGCTTCGAGCTCGATCCGGTGACCGGCGCGTGGGCACGCGTCGACACCGAGACGATGCCGCCCCCCCGCTGGCGTGCCTCCGCTGCAGTCGATCCCCCCGGCGACCGTGGCTACATGTTCGGTGGCTGGCAAGGATTCGGTGGCAGTGAGGCGTTCAACGACACATGGGCCTACGACTTGGACGCCCGCACCTGGTCCGAGATTTCGAGCGAGTAGATGTCGCTCGAGTATTGGTATCTATTCCCGGTTTCCATCGGCGTTGCGACCCTGGCCATGGCGAGCGGCATCGGCGGCGCGGTGTTCTTCTCGCCAATCTTTCTCCTGTGGCTGAAGCTCGAGCCGACGGTCGCGATCGGCATCGCGCTGATCACAGAGCTCTTCGGCTTCTCCTCCGGGTTGATCGCCTATGTGAGAGCGCGACTGGTCGACTATCGACTCGGAGCCAGCCTCCTCATGTTCTCGATTCCTGGCGCGATCGTCGGGGTGCTGAGCGCAGACCTGTTTCCCGGAGTGGTGCTCAAGACCATCTTTTCGGTCGGTCTGATTTTCATCGGACTTCAGCTCTTTCTTTCTTGGCGCCAAGACAGAAAGGAAGCCATGGACGAGCTGATCAAGGTTGAAGCCGAGGTGGGTTTTGCCTCCGAGCTCACCGATCGCGCTGGCAACACATACCGTTACACGGTGTGCAACAAAGCACTGGGTCGAACCTTCGCCGCTGTGGGCGGTGCGTTCCTCGGCATGATCTCGGTCGGCCTGGCGGAGCTACAGGAGTATCACTTGGTGGCCCGCTGCAAGGTGCCGTCCCCCGTCGCAGTGGCGACCTCGATTTTCGTCGTTGTGATTACCGTCCTCGTCGCCTCGGTGGGGCACATATTCGGTTTCATCGAAGAGGGGGGCAGCGACGCGCTCGACGAGATGGTGAACGTGGCGATGTTCACGGTTCCAGGCGTGCTCATCGGAGGACAGCTCGGGCCGTGGCTTCAGGCTCGAGTCGACCCAGACAAGATGAAGGTGTTGATCTCGTGGATCTTCATGGGCGTAGGCACGTTCATGCTCAGCACGCTGCTATGATAGTCACTAGTGCTCGATCCGGCAGGGTAGTGATGACTGGCAACCGCCTAGGTTTAGTTACATCCGACCCACCCACCCCCGCCACGCAATCCTCCCTCCGCGGCATTCGCTGCGCTCTGCCTTGGCGTCGCATTCGCTCCGGGCTTCGCCTGCGGCTCGCGCTTCCGCGGCACGGGGCGGGCTCTTCGCTCATTGTCACCACTAC
>JAUXFZ010000385.1 GCA_030622585.1 Myxococcales bacterium | reverse complement strand
GCCCGATCGCCGGCCCTTGGAAGATCTGCCCAAGACCTCGCTCGCCATCGCGCGCGCGGAGAAAGCTCTCGGTAAGAAGGGCCGCGTGCTGGTTCGTTGGAGCGGCACCGAACCCAAGCTCAGGGTCATGATCGAGGGCCCCAAGCACGACCGAATCAAGGCCATGGCCAACGACATCGCCGCCCAAGCCAAGAAAGAGGCTACTCGCCTAGCAGCACGGTGATGAGAGCGGGCTCGAGGTCGAGCACCTCGACCTCGTCGGGCAATCCGCGAAGCTCGACCGGCACCGCGAGTGTGCCCTTCTTCAAGGGGGCATCGCTCAAGTTGACGATGGCCAGCACGGACGCCGGGTTGAGCTGCTCGACGCTCGCCTCGGGACCGCGAATACGTGCGGTGATCGCGCGAGGGCGCAGCGCGCGCGGCACGACACCTTCGGCGTCGACTCGTAGCGGCGACAGAACTCGCTCCTTCATCTTGGGCTGAACACGTAGAGTCACCAGAACGGTTTGACCTCCGAACGTCGTGTTGGCTGGCGCCCCGACGAGCGGAACCTCGCGCTGTACGACGCCGTCCTCGAGCTCGGTGACGTCGAGCTCCATCGAGCGGACGGTGCGCATCGAGTTGACCACATCCCGGGGCCCATCGACCCGCATCGTTTCCGGAAACACCTCGGGCTCTCCTGCCCATTCGAGCCCCGCGGGGAGCTTCCCGTCGAGCGAGACCTCGACCGGAAGCTCACGGATGGCGCGAGGCACCCACTTGAACACCAACGAGGGCGGAACGACCTGCATCACCGACACGCCCGTCGGAAGGTCGAACATCTCTTTCTCGAGGTAGTACCGCGACTCGTCTTTCGTCTTGAGACTCACGTCGACCGGAGGCAGGTTCTCTTGCCGGATCGCATTGAGCCGGGCCCTGCTCCCCTTCAGGCGCACTCGAACCCGGTCCGGGACCTCGGTCACGAGGATCATGTTCTGTGCGTCGGCCGGCGGCTGAACGACCACGCCAACGTACACACTTCGCTCCATGTCCTCGGCGCCATGCACCAACGAGAACATGAGAATGGCGAGGCCGAGCGCGCTGGCCTTCAACCCGAGGTTGCCGGTGAAGAAGAGCCGGATAGCGTGAAGCAGGTCGACGATGGCGCTCACGAGGTTTCCTTGGCCTTCTTGACCGTGATCACCGCTTCTGGACTTTGCGATCGGCCCGGTTCGGGAGGCGCCAGGGTGTTTCGACGGTCGGCGGCCTTGCGGCGACTGCTCTTGGGCGCGTAGAAGAGGCCATAGAGAGCGTCCCGTAGCGAAGCCACGTCGAGATTGCGAACGATGTTGCCGTCGAAACAGAGCGAAATCGCTCCGCGCTCCTCGCTCACCACGACGACCACCGCGTCGGTCTCCTCGGTGATGCCGATGCCGGCGCGATGTCGCGCGCCCAAGGAGCGATCGCCCCCGGCCGAACCCGCCATCGGCAGAAACACCCCGGCCTGCCAGATACGACCCTCGCGGAGCACGACGGCACCGTCATGCATGGGGTTCTCGAAGCTCGGGACGAAGATGCTGTGCAATAGCTCTTTGCTGACCGCCGCATCGACCTCGGTCCCGCGCTCGATGAATTCGTCGAGGGCCGCGCCGCGCTCGAACGCGACCAACGCACCGATGCGTTTCTGCGCGAGCGTCCCGACCGCCTTGATCACTTCTTCGATCGTCTGCGTCTCTTTCGCGGTACGCTGCCCGCGAAGCAGTGGGCGCCTTCCCATTCGCGCCAAGGCGCGCCGGATGTCCGACTGGAAGATGATGACGACGATGATCGCCAGGTAGGCGAGCACCGAATCGAGGATCGTAGTGACGGTCACCAGCCCCGCGCGCCGGACGAAGAGGTAGCCGACAAACACGAGACACAAGCCGATGGCTACTTGCATCGCGCGCGTACCGCGCAAAATCACCAGTGCCCAGTAGATGAGAACTGCCACCAAACCGATGTCGAAGGAGTCGTGAAGCACCTCCCATGGGTTTCGCTGAAAGAAGCCCATGAAGCCGTCGCTGAGCTCCGTCAGCACGGTGGTGAGGACTTCCATCATGACGAACCCTCGCCCGAGCCGCGCAGGGCTTCGGCGAAACGAACGAGCTGACTCATCACATGCACGTCGTGCACGCGCACCCCATCAACCCCGGCCGCCGCGCAGATGGCGACCGCAGCCGCAGTACCGCCGAGTCGATCATCGGCCGCCGGTAGCTCACCACCTCGGTTCGGCGCAAGCTCGGCAACGAAGGATTTCCGCGAAGGCCCCACAAGTACACGGTATCCGGTCTTTCGGAAACGCCCAAGAGAACTTAGGAGCGCGGCCGACTGGAGAGCTGTCTTGGCGAATCCGAGGCCTGGATCGAGCCAAACCGCCGCGCGTGGCACGCCGGCACGCTCCACGCGTTCAGCGGCGCGCAGAAGCTCCTCGAGTACGTCTGCGACGACGTCTTCGTAGTCGGTGTGGGGGGGGCGCACCTCCCCCCGGCCGCGATTGTGCATGATGACGTAGTCGGCGCCGGCGGCCGCTGCAGCCTCGGCGAGGCCACGATCTTCGGCGCAGCGCACGTCGTTGATGATGCTCGCGCCCGCAGCCAGCGCAGCCGCCGCCACCTCAGGCTTGATCGTATCGATGGAAACCCGAGCCCGATGCTCGCCCGCCAGCACCTGGATGACCGGCACCACCCGGGCGATTTCTTCCTCGGCGGACACGACTGCAAAGCCGTCGCCGTAGGTGTGACCTGCCGGCCGAGACGATTCGCCCCCGATGTCGAGTACGGCGGCGCCCTGCCCGAGCAGCGCTCGACCATGATCGATCGCCGCCCCGGGATCGAGGTACCGACCCCCATCGCTGAACGAATCTGGCGTCACATTGATGACGCCCCACAGCTCGGGCATCAGGACCTCCGTCACCTACCCTGCGCTGGGGACCTCTCGCGGGCGGGGCTGAAAGATGGCGCCCTTTTTCTTTTCTTCGCTCTCACGACGCTTCTCTGCGTAGGTGGGCACGCTGACGATGAGCGACGGGGGCAACTCCTTGCCGGACATGATCGCCTCGATCTCCTCGCGTCCGAGGGTCTCCCGCTCGAGCAACGCTTCGGCGATCACCTTGAGCTCCTGGCGATGCTCGGCGATGATGACCTTGGCGCGATCGTACTGTTCGCTGACGATCCGGCGAATCTCGTCGTCGATCTCCTTGGCCGTCTCCTCGGAGTAATCCTTGTGGTGGGACGGACCGAGAAAGCCCGTCTCCTCCGTCTCGACGTACGAGAGCGGACCGAGGGCCTCGCTCATTCCCCATTCGGTGACCATGGAGCGCGCGAGCTGGGTGGCCTTCTTGAAGTCGTCCGCGGCACCCGTCGTGAGCTGGTCGAACACGGCCTCTTCAGCCAGCCGCCCACCGAGGGCCATCGCGATACGGTCGCGGACCCAGTCGGCGCTGTAGCTGAGTTGGTCCTCCTCGGGCAGCGCCATGGTGAGGCCCAGCGCTGGACCGCGCGGAATGATGGTGACCTTGTGAATCGGGTCATGGTGCGGAAGCATCCAGGCCACCAACGTGTGCCCGGCTTCGTGGTACGCAGTCGTCTTGCGCTCGTGCTCGCTGATCACCATCGATCGGCGCTCGGAGCCCATCATCACTTTGTCCTTGGCCATCTCGAAGTCGATCATGGCGACGAGGTCCTTGTCCTGGCGCGCGGCGAGGAGCGCGGCCTCGTTGACGAGGTTCTCGAGGTCGGCGCCGGAGAAGCCGG
>JAUXFZ010000484.1 GCA_030622585.1 Myxococcales bacterium | reverse complement strand
GAGATGGACGCGGTTTGCCGGGATGATCATTCGGCCGGCGGCTACCTCGTCGCGCACCTGCTCCGGGCTGAGGTGCGTCTCGCGTTCCGCGACGCGCCGCATGGCCGGCGTGACGTTCCCGATCCGGGCATGCTCCAGCTGGGTCGCGGGCACGAAGCCCGTGGGTGGCTGCCATCGGCCGTCTTTGCAGTGCCAATCCTCCGGCATGAAGTCCCAGGCGGTCTTGTCGCTAGGTTGCGGCATCCCCGGCGTATCCGGAGACGAGAAGGTGCGGGGACCGCCGATGTCGGCAGGGTTGGCAAACGAGCCGGGCGTCGTGCCTGCGCCTTGACTCGATGGATTGTGCGCGCCGCGCAAGGGGATCTTGAAGTCGTTCATCGAGCGAGGGGCAACTCTAGCACGACCCCTAGAGCCCGGCTATCCTCCGCCTCTTCGTTGCCAGGAAGACCATGACCTCGACACCACTGTATCGTTCGCGCCCTAGCGGTTTTGAGATCCAACCCGCGTCCCAGCCCGAAGCGCGGAAAATCACCGACGGGATCTATCTGTCCGAGGGGCTGTCCAACTCGTATTTGATCACCACAACCGAAGGGCGCATCGTGATCAACACCGGGATGGGTTTCGAGGCGCCCATCCACAAGCGCAACTTCGACGCGGTAGACGATGCTCCCGTGCGCTACATCTTGCTGACCCAAGGCCACGTGGACCACGTCGGGGGCGTCGATCTGTTTCGCGAAGAGGGGACGCAACTCGTCGCGCAAGCGAACAACCCATCACACCAGACGGACGACGGCCGCATCGCTGGGTTCCGCGCATCACGCAGCGCCTTCGCCTTCGCCGATGCGATCGCGCGCGCCTGGACATACATCCAAGATCACGCCCGGGGGGGCATCCCCGCTCAGTCGCGGCCGACGCCCGATATCACCTTCGACGACCACCTCGAGCTCGACCTCGGTGGCGTACGGATGGAGCTCTTGTCGACGCCCGGTGGCGAGACGATCGACTCGATGGTCGTCTGGTTGCCCGACCACGAGGTGTGCTTCTGTGGCAACCTCTTCAGCGCGCTCTTTGGCCACTTTCCGAACCTGGTGACCGTTCGCGGCGATCGGTACCGCGAGGCGCTTCGCTTCATCGAGTCCCTCGAACGGGTGCTCGAGCTCGAGCCCAAGCTCTTGTTGACCGGTCATCACGGCCCCATCGCAGGCAAGGACACGATTCGCGAGGAGCTGACCCGGCTGCGTGACGCGGTTCGGTACGTCCACGACGAAACCGTCCGCGGGATGAACCACGGCAAGGACATCCACACCTTGATGCGCGAGATTCAGCTTCCACCCGAGCTCGAAGTGGGGGAGGGCTACGGCAAGGTCTCGTGGAGCGTGCGGGCGATTTGGGAGAACTACGCGGGATGGTTTCACCACAGCTCCACGACCGAGCTCTACCCAGTGCCTGCCAAAAGCGTGCACAGAGATTTGGTGGAGCTTGCCGGAGGGGCCGACGCCGTTGCGAAGCGGGCTCAGGAGAAGCTCTCATCGGGCGAGCCGCTCGAGGCGATTCATTTGGCTGAAATTGCGCTCGACGCGGACCCGACGAACATCGGGGCGCTCGAAGCGATGATTGCGGCGCATGAGCAACTCGAGCGCGAGAGCGAAAACTTCTGGCTGACGCAATGGCTGCGAAAGCAACTCGGCGCTCTGCGCTCCACCGTCGAAGCGGCGAGAGCCAAGGACAACGAGTCGTGACCGACGGACCGAACGACATCCGCATCGACGACCTCAAGGCGCCGGTCCTCACGCCGATGCAAGAGATGGTGATCGAGGGTTTTGCGGGTGTGACGGTCGAGTTCACCGAGGACGCGGTGCTCGGTGAGGCGCGTGAGCGCACCGGGCTTTCGAACTTCGGTCCCGACGACTTTCGCGAGCGCCTCGCGGTGTGGTGCCAGGCGGTAGACGAGGACACCGAGCTCGGCCCGATGGGCCAGGTGCGCTTCTTCGGGGACATGGTGCGATACGCGTCCAACCGTCTGCGCTTTCATGATCTGCTCGAGCGGCATCCCGAGATCCTCGATATCGAGATTCGCAAGCCGATCATCATCGCCGGACTCCCCCGTTCAGGGACCACGCATCTGTTGAACCTGATCGCGGCTGACACTCGGCTCCGGTCGCTGCCGTATTGGGAGAGCCTCGAGCCCATCCCCGATCCCAGCGTTGCGCTCGGGCCCAAAGAGCAGGACCCGCGGTACGTAAAGTGCGCGGGCGAGTATCAGATGTTCGGTCAGATCGCGCCGCTCCTCAAGAACATGCACGACATGACGCCTGACCACATACACGAGGAGATCGAGGTCGGGGCTCTCGATTTCTCGACCTTCCTGCCGGAGTGGCTCGCCGTAGTGCCCCGGTGGCGCGACTATTACCTCGCCCACGACCAGCGCCCGCACTACGCGTACATGAAAAACGTGCTCAAGGCGCTGCAGTGGATCCATGGCCCCGACCGGTGGATCTTGAAGTCCCCACAGCACCTCGAGCAGCTCGGGCCTCTCATTGAAACCTTCCCGGATGCGACCGTGGCCCTCACGCATCGCGACCCTGTATCGGTTGTCGCGTCCGCCATCACGATGCTGACTTACGGTGACCGAATGCGCCGCACGGAGGTGGATCCGCCGGCTGTGGCCGCCTACTGGAGTGACCGAGTCGAGCGACTCTTGCGCTCCTGTGTGCGGGACCGCGACCGCTTGCCCGCTTCGCAGAGCATCGATGTGCTCTTTCACGAGTTCATGGCAGACGACGTGGCGATGGTGGAACGCATCTACGAGGTGGCCGGACTCGCCATGACCGCCGAGGCGAGGGCGTCGCTACAGCAACACATGGCCGACAACCCGCGGGGGAAACACGGCCGCATCCGGTACGACCTTCTCGGCGATTTTGGCGTCGACCCCGAGGTCCTTCGCAAACGCTTTGATTTTTACTACGAACGATTCCCCATTCAGATGGAAGCATGATGAAGCAGGCCAACATACACG
>JAUXFZ010000377.1 GCA_030622585.1 Myxococcales bacterium | reverse complement strand
TCCTGATTGATGAACGACATTTCGATGTCGACCTGGGTGAACTCGGGCTGCCGATCGATGCGCAGGTCCTCGTCCCGGAAGCATCGGACGATCTGGTAGTACTTGTCGTACCCGGCGCACATCAACAGCTGCTTGTAGAGCTGTGGGCTCTCCGCGAGTGCGTAGAAATGGCCTCCATACAGCCTTGATGGGACCAGGAAGTTTCGCGCGCCGCCCGGCGTGTACTTCACCATGAACGGCGTCTCGACCTCGACAAAGCCGTTCTCATGAAAGTAGTTGCGTGCTTCGTGGTTGAGTTGGCTCCGCATCATCAAGTTCTTCTGCAGAGGTCCACGCCGCAGATCGAGATACCGGTACTCGAGGCGCTTGTCCTCCCCGGTCGTGATCTGGTCTTCGATCTCGAAGGGGGGCGTTTCGGCCTTGTTGAAGATCGTCGCCTCGAGCGCGATGACTTCGATGGCGCCCGTGGAGAGCCGCGCGTTGCGAAGGCTAGTCCCGTCGCCTTTCGTTCCGCGGTCCCGCACCTTGCCGCGCAGGCCAAGCACCCACTCCGAGCGTGCCCGGTCCGCGGTTTCGAAGGCAGCCGCGTCCGTGGTCTCGGGGTCGAAGACGACCTGGGTCAGCCCCTCGCGGTCGCGCAGGTCGATGAAGATGCAACCGCCGTGGTCGCGTCGGTTCTGCACCCATCCGAAGAGGACGATCTCCTGATCGATGTTCTCTTCTCTCAGTTCGCCACAGGAATGCGTACGCTTGAGCTCGTCGATGAAACGGGCCAATTTAGGCCTCCTTCAGCCCAGAAATTTCGGGCAGTGCGGGAAGGTAGCCGCCACGTACCCCGCGTCAAGTACGCGGGGATTCCCTCGCATGTACCAGCAGTTGCGCTTCGGGAGCCCGCCGTAGACAATGCGCTCGGGGACACTCAACCCGGTCGAGTGAGGGAGATATGGCTGTCGAAGAGATCGAATGCCACGTGTGCGGTGCGGGCAATCCCGCGGATTCCAAGCGTTGCCGTTCGTGCGGGGCGCGGCTGTCCGAGGTGTCGGCGGAGCTCAGCGAGGAAGAACTGTATGCCCGCCGCCACCAGCCTGACGGTTTCGAGGTGCGCTGGGTGTTCATCGCGTTCGGCCTGTTCCTCGTCGCAGCGGCGCTTGCCCTCGCCCTCCTGCCGCTAGTGATTCCTACGTATGACCCGCAGGGCTTCGCGGGCATCGTCATCACCATCGTCCTGTGGTTCATGGGCGCCGCGGCGATCAACTACTTCTCGCCCGGGAAGAACTTCCTCGAACCTCCGGTCGGCGGGTTGCTCGCGGCGATTCCCACTATGATCTTCCTGTCGAGCATCGCGGACGTCTACCAACTCTCCCCTGGCGCGTATGTGCTCGGCACTTTGATGGCGACGATGATGGCTTTGATGGGGGCGTTCGTGGGCAATCTGCTTCGCGGCGACGCACCCCAGGCCGCCTAGCCTTCACAGGCGCAGACGAATACCGAAGCCTGGAATCAGGACGAAACCGCCGCGGTTGAGCGAGACACCCGCGTGGTCGATGAACCAGTACTCGTACGCAGCGGTCAGCTCGATGAGGGCATGGACGCGCCGAACTCCGAGCGCCATGCCGATGACCGGGCCCGCCCGCACACCCGCGCCGCTGGCTTTGTGTTCGGAGCCGGCCACTTGGAAGTCGCCGAAGACGTACTCCCCGCTGCCGCGCGCGCCGATCCACATTTCATAGACGCCGCCGATCTCGATGCCGTACACGAACGGCACCTCGAAGCCCACACGCCCACCGCTTCCAGACCGGCCGCGGTCCGCAATCCATCCGCCGTACGGAGCGAGCCCCACGATCAGGCTCGAGCGTGTCGTTCCTTCTTGGAGTACGTGCGCGTAGCGCGCTTCGGCGCGAACGGTTGTCCCGGACACCATGAGGCCGAGGTCCCACTTGTCGGTGAGGCCGTATCGGCCATACGCCATCGGAACCACGCCGCCTGCGTCGGCCGCGTACCGATACTGCGATTCCCCAGGATCGAGGACGACCGGATCCTTCAGCTCGCCAAGCGGGACACGAGCGGCGCCGCCGAGGCCGAGGTCGGTGCGGTTCTTGGGGGTGATCGACGCGCCGCTCATGGCCGGGACCGCCGTCGCACAGCTGCCTAGCGCTGCCAGCGACGCGAACAACAGAGCGCGCTCAGTCCACCTCACGGTAGCGTTCGTAGCCTAACTTTGGGCTCGCGGGGATCTTTTGCGTCCGGGGGCGCGTCACGGCCGCCCGGCCCGTCGATGAAATCGGCCATCAGGTCGTAGTCCGCAGCGTCGGTGACCAGGACCCGCCGAATCTCACCTGCCTGCGCTGTTCCGTTCGCGAGATAGACGCCCCCGTCGACCTCGGGAGCCTGGCCCCACCACCGACCTTGTAAGAGCCATTCGCTTTCATCGCTCACGCCCTCGACGAGCACATCGAGCTCCGTGCCTACCCGCAGGTCCAAGCGCGCCCGGCTGATCGGTCGCTGCAGCTCCATGAGCTCCGCGTGCCGAGCTTCGGCAACCGCAGTGTCCACGGCGTCCGGCATCTCGCCGCTTCGGGTCCCTTCTTCGGGCGAATAGAGAAACACGCCCACGTGGTCGAGGTCGGCCCACTCGATGAACTGGCGGAGCTCGTCGAAGTCTTGGGCTGTTTCGCCGGGGTGTCCGACGATGAAGGTGCTCCGAAACACGAGATCAGGGATCGCGTGGCGCAGCCGCTCGACGACTTTGTACATCCGGTCGCCGCCGTGACCGCGCCGCATGGCCCGCAGCATGTTGTCCGAAGCGTGTTGAAGCGGCATGTCGATGTATGGGAGGACTTTCTCGTGCTGGGAGAAGACCTCGACCAACGCGTCGGTCAGCTTCTCGGGGTAGAGGTAGTGGGCCCGCACCCAACGAACTCCGTCCACGTCGCCCAGCGCCCTCAGAAGCTCGGCTAGCGACTCTCGCTCGGGAAGATCCCGCCCATAGGCGATCGTGTCTTGGCTGATCAGGTTGAGCTCGACCACGCCGGCGGCCGCGAGCTGTTCGGCCTCTCGCACCAGATCTGCGATCGTTCGCGACCGTTGCTTGCCTCGGAACGACGGGATCGCGCAGAAGCTGCACTCACGGTTGCACCCTTCGGCGATCTTCACGTAGGCGCGGTGGGTCTCGCCGGTGAGAACGCGGGGGTCGTCGGCGCGCATCGTGTACTGCGCGGGGTTGCCGACCAGCATTCGATCCTTCGCCCCGCCGAGCACGCTTTTCAGCTTCAACATGTCGCTCGACCCGAGGAAGTGGTCGACCTCGGGGAGGTCGCTTGCGAGCTCTTCGGGGTAGCGTTGCGAGAGACAACCTGCGACGACGAGCTTGTCGCATCTGCCGCGTTCCTTATAGGCGCTCATCTCGAGGATCGCCTCGATCGACTCCTCCTTGGCCGGGCCGATGAAGCCGCAGGTGTTGATGACGATCACCTCGGCGGCCGCAGGGTCCTGCACCACCTCGAACCCAGACTGGCCGCTCACCCCGAGCATCACCTCGGTATCGACGCGATTCTTCGCGCATCCGAGCGACACGAAATGAATGGTCCGAGTCTCCCCCATCCAGCCTGATTACTGGGTAATTCGCTGACCGGCCAGTCGGCCGCGCAGGCGCGTCACCCCGGATTCCAGCTCAATTTGCCTCGTCCGTGGATTGCCGTATAAGGGCCGCCTCGCGCGGACCGGGCAAAAGCCCAGGGATTTCGTGCCAGGAGCCTTATAGATGTCTCGATACACAGGACCACGGGTAAAGCGCATGCGAGCGCTCGGCATCGACCTGCCCGGCCTTTCGCGC
>JAUXFZ010000091.1 GCA_030622585.1 Myxococcales bacterium | reverse complement strand
GGTGGTCGAGGTTTCCCACGCCACCCGAGGCAATCACCGGAATACTTACCGCCTCAGTAATCGCATGTGTCAGGGGCAGGTTAAAACCGTTGCGTGTACCATCGCGGTCCATGCTGGTCAGCAGGATCTCCCCGGCGCCGTAGTCGGCCATCCGCTTAGCCCAGGCGATCGCATCGAGCCCCGTGTCACGCCTCCCACCATGCGTATACACGGTCCATGTGTCGGTTTCTCCCGGCACGCGCTTGGCATCGATGGCCACCACGATGGCCTGCGCGCCGTACGCCTCGGCCATGTCCTTGATGAAGGTAGGGTTGGCCACGGCGGCACTGTTGATGGACACCTTGTCGGCCCCTGCATGCAGAAGCTCGCTCACGTCCCGCCGCTCCCGCACCCCGCCGCCCACGGTCAGAGGCACCGCGACGGTCGTGGCGGTGCGGTCGACCAGGTCGAACAGGGTTCGGCGGTTCTCGTGCGAAGCGGTGATATCGAGGAACGTGATCTCGTCCGCCCCGGCCGTGCTGTAGCGCTGAGCGGACTCGACCGGGTCGCCCGCATCGCGGAGACCGACGAAGTTGACGCCCTTGACGACGCGGCCGTCTTTGACGTCGAGACAGGGGATGATTCGCTTGGCCAGCATCAGCCCTCTTGTAGCGCCGAGAACGCCTCCGACAATGTGAAGACGCCCGAATAGAGCGCGCGTCCGCAGACGGCCGAGCGAACCCCGGCGGCGGACAACGCGCGCAGGTCGCCGAGGGTGCCAATCCCTCCCGAGGCGATGACGGTCGTCTCGACGTGCGACTGCAAGCCCGCTGTGCCTTGGACGTCCGGCCCCTCACGGGTGCCGTCTTTGTGAATGTTGGTGAAGAGGATGGCGCCGATGTTCCACCCATCGACCTCTTTGGCGAGCTCGACGAGGTCCTGCTCGCTTTGTTCCTGCCAACCCTCGACCGCAACCTTCCCGTCGCGCGCGTCGAGCGCCATGACGACCCCCTCTGGGTAACGCTCACAGATCGTCCGCGCGACGTCGGGCGCCTTGACGACCACGGTGCCGAGCACGACCCGGGCGGCACCGGCATCCATCCATTGCGCGGCGATGGCTTCGTTTCGCACGCCACCACCAACCTGCACTTGAAGGTGGGTCTCGCGAAGGATGCCCTCGATGATCGCGACATGCGCGGGCGCACCGCTGCGGGCGCCCTCGAGATCGACGACGTGAAGCCTGCGGGCACCTTGGCCCTCGAACCGCTTGGCCATTGCCACCGGATCGTCGTCGTACACGGTGACCTCGTCGTACTTGCCCTGATGCAATCGGACGACCTTGCCATCGAGCAAATCAATCGCTGGAATCAACTCCACGAGCCGTCTCCTAGGAAGTGCGCGATGACGCGCGCGCCGGCATCCTGGCTCTTTTCCGGGTGGAACTGGCACGCGAGCACGTTGTCCCGCGCGATTGCCGAACAGAACGGCACGCCGTAGTCAGTGCTGGCCACGACGAGGGTGTCGTCCGCCGGGACGCAGTAGTAACTGTGCACGAAGTAGTACCACTCCTCGTTCTCAAACACGGGGTGATTGCTCTCGATCTGATTCCAGCCGATGTGCGGCACCTTGAGCCGACGGCCCTCCGCGTCGCGCAGGTCGTTCGCGAACCGCTGCACGGTCCCGGGGAAAATGCCGAGGCCCTTCTCGCCGGGCGCCTCTTCACTCGAATCGAACAACGCCTGCATCCCAAGGCAGATGCCGAGATATGGACGACCACTGTCGATCCAGGACCTCACCGCCTCGCCAATTTCGCCTGCCAGCGCATGAGCGCACTCCTTGAAGGCGCCCTGGCCCGGCATGACCAAGCGGTCGGCGCGCAGCCAGACGTCCGGGTCGGAGCTGAGCTCGGCGTTGGCGCCCGCACGCTCGAACGCCTTCGTCACGCTGTGCAAATTCCCGAGGCCCAGATCTACAATCGCGACCCTGCCGGCAGTCATTCGATGAGCGTGCCCTTGGTCGACGGCACGCCCACGACGCGCGGGTCGATCTCGGTCGCCTGCCGAAGCGCGCGCGCAAACGCCTTGAAGCTGATCTCGATCACGTGGTGCAGATTGTCCCCTGCGTGTTGACGCATGTGCAGGTTGCATTGGCTGCCACGGACGAAACCCTCGAAGAATACTTCGGCCAGCTCCGAATCAAAGTCGCCAATCTTGGCCTTTTCAAGCGTCACGGCCCAAACGAAATAGGGTCTTCCTGACAAGTCGAGCGCGCAGGTCACGCACGCTTCATCCATCGGCAGCGTGGCCGACCCGAAACGACGGATCCCGGTCTTGTCGCCCAATGCCTTGGCGAAGGCCTGCCCCAGCGCGATCGCCAGGTCTTCAGTGGTGTGGTGCCCATCGATGTGCGTGTCGCCGAGCGCGCGCACCTTGAGGTCGAAGAGCCCGTGCTTGGCGAGCTGCTCTACCATGTGTGTGAGAAACCCGATTGGGGTTTCCACCTGGTATTGGCCGCTTCCATCGAGGTCGAGCTCCACTTGGATCTCGGTCTCGTTGGTCCGACGTTCTATCGCCGCTGTTCGTCCCATGAGGCCGCTACCATAGCGTGGAAATCCCGCCAAGCTACTAAACTAGCGCGACTTCATCTGTTGGAGGACTTCTTCGAGCTTGGCCTTGAGCGCATCGTTGTCGGGCTCGTTGTGGATCGCCATCTGGAGGTTGAGCTTCGCCTGCGGCCAGTCCTGAGATTTCATCGCCTTGTGTGCGCGCGTGAAGAACACCCGGGCCTTGCTCGAACGCAGCACCACGCCGCCGGGCGGTCGCATCGTTCGTCGCTTTTCTTTGGCGCGATCCTCGGAATACCGGACGACTCCCTGGGCGAGATCTTCGTCGTAGATCTTGCGCTTCAGCGGATCGCAGAGCACGCGGTACGCCTCGCTCCCATGCTGATAGAGCTCGGTGTGTCGCTCGCTCTCCTCGGGCATACCGATGAACCTATCCGGATGGTGCTCGCGGGCGAAGCGATGGAACGCGGAGCGAATCTGGTCCGCGGTGGCCGTGCGGATGATCCCGAGCCGCTGGTAGTAGTCGAGGACTTCGTCTCCGCCGGACATCGTCTATCCGAGCTTCGCCTCGTGGCGCTTGGTGAGCTCTTCGATCTCTTCTTCAGGCAGCTCGCCGATGAGCTTGATCGCGATCTGCTGTTGCTGACCGGTGCCGACATCCTGCGCTCGCACCTGGAGGGTGCCGTCCGCGTCGATCATGAAACGAACCGCGATTTGGACCTTGCCACGAGCCGCCGGCCGTAGTCCCTCGAGCACGACCTCGCCGAGGAGCTGGTTGCCCGAAATCTGCCGGGCCTCACCCTGGCAGATACGAACGATGACTGCCTCTTGGCGGTCACGCGCCGTGGTGAACATCTTGGTTTGCCCCGCCGGAATCGCCGAGTTGCGACGGATGATGTGCTCACAGTAGCCGTCGACCGTTTCGACGCCGAGCGATAGCGGTGTGACGTCGAGGAGCAACGGCATTCCGGTCACCTCACCTACGGCGACCGCGCCCGTGAGTGTGGGAGTGTCCTCGTCGAGGGCAGCCCTGAGCTGGGCCGGCGCCGAGCTGGCGAGATCCAGTGGAGCCGGTAGCGGCGGTGCTTCATCGGCAGGCAAATCCGACTCCCCGCCAAACGCGTCGTCGCCGAGCTCGATCATCAAACCCGATGGCTCTTCCTCAAGCTCCTCGGCATCATCCTCTGCGTGGCCCCCAATCTGCATCAGCAGACCGGAGGCGTCGGCCATCCGTGTGGCCTGGAAGTCGAGCGGGTCGACCGCCTCGGCCACGCGGGTGGGCTCATTCTCGAGGGGCTCCTCACGTGAGCGCGTCGGTGTGTCGAGGACGCCGTCGTCCGGCCGCACATCGCCAGAATGCTTGAGTTGGACCGGAGGTGGCGGTGGCGCCTGCCCCTGCAGGGTCGCTTTGCGAGCCGCCCGCGCGACCGGGGGCGGCGGCAGCGGCGGCCGGTCACCCATGTTGGTGATCTCATCCTCGAAGCTCTCGTCCATGACGATGCCGTGATTACCGGTCGCGGGCTGCGCCACCTTCTTGAGCTCGACTTTGCCGAGCGCGGCCTTTTGCAGCGGAGCCGCTAGCGACCGCGCCTGAAGCGCTGCGCCCTGCGCAACGACCAAATCCGGGTCGATGTTCACGAGTGGCTTACGGCCGAAGTACTCCGCAACCATCCGTTGAAGCAGCGGAATCCGAGTCGAGCCCCCCACCAAGATCACGTTGTCGAGCTGGGTCGGACGCAAGCCAGCCGCTTTCATCGCGTCTTCACAGACATCGAAGCTACGCGCCACGAGCGGCTGCAACATCTGCTCGAGCTGCTGGCGCGTGAGCGCGTAATCCAAATTGAGCGCTGCACCCCCATCGCCATAGGCGAGCTCCTCGATGCAGAGCTTTACGTCCGGTTTGGCCGAGAGCTGGATCTTCGCCCACTCCGCCGCGGCGCGCAGCCGCTCGTAGGCTTGCCGGTCCTCACGCGCGTCGTACCGGTGCTTTTCGAGGAATTGTGCGGCCATGTGGTCCGCGACGCAGGTATCGACGTCGTCGCCGCCGAGAAAGGTGTCGCCCGCCGTCGCCAACACCTCGAACACGTCACCCGCGAGCTGCAAAATCGTGATGTCGAAGGTGCCGCCGCCGAGGTCGTAGACCGCCACGCGCTCGGTCGAAGTCTTGTTGTAACCGTAGGCGAGTGCCGCCGCCGTCGGCTCGTTGACGATGCGCAAGACATCTAGGCCGGCAACGCGCCCCGCGGCCTTCGTCGCGCTTCGCTGAAGCTCGTTGAAGTTGGCGGGCACGGTCACGACCGCCTGCCGGCACTCCTGGCCCAATGCCTCCTCGGCGACCTTTCGGACGTGCCGGAGCACGAAAGCACTGATCTCGCTCAGCGTGTACGTCTCGCCTCGCGCGGTAACCAAGACGCCACCGCTCGGTCCTTCGGAGAGCTCGAAGGCGAAGCGCTCCTGGGCTTGCTTGACCTCGTAACTCGTATATGGCCGCCCGATGAGTCGCTTGACGGAGTAGACGGTGTTCTGCGCGTCGAGCAGGCGGCGCTCTTTCGCGGGGCCACCCACCAAGACGTCACCGCTTGGATGAAACGAAACGACCGAGGGGATGAGGTTCAGACCGTCGCCGTCCGCGAGAACGCGCCCGCCGGGCTGATCGGCGATCGCAACCACCGAATTCGTCGTGCCTAGGTCGATCCCAATGACGGGTCCGTTACTCACACTCCCCTACCCCCGATGACCACACTCCCCAAATTGCCTTTCTAAAGATAGCGCGTTGTTCCCCGGATTACACATTTCCAGGTGGGTCAGGCGCGTACGGACTAATTTGCTGGCGGTTCTTCGGGTTTCGAGTTTTCGCCCTCGGTCGGCTGCTGGCCTTCGTCACCCTCTTCGCCCTCGGCCACCGGCTCGACGTCGACGACGTGCTCCCCCTCACGGAGACGAATGACCCGCACCCCCTGCGTATTGCGGCCGGTCTCGCGAATCTCGCTGACGCGGGTTCGAATCACCTGACCGCCGTTGGTGATCACCATAAGTTGGTCATCGGGCGAAACCAATCGGAGCTTTACCAAGGCGCCGTTGCGGTCAGAGGTGTCCATGCCGATGATGCCCTTGCCGCCACGGTTCTGCGTACGCCATTCCGCGACCTTCGTGCGCTTGCCGTAGCCGTTGGCGCTGACGGTGAGCACCTGCTGGTCGCTGTCGTCCTCGATGATGTCCATGCCGATGACGAGGTCGCCTTCGCGAAGGTCGACCCCTTTTACGCCCATCGAATCACGGCCCATCCCTCGAACGTCTTCCACCGGGAACCGGATGCTCATGCCGCGTGATGTGCCGATCAGCACGTGTTGGCCTGGAGTCACGATGCGGGCCGTCAACAGCCCGTCCCCTTCACCGATTGCAACACCGATGATCCCCGTTTGCCGAATGTTCTCGTATGCCGACAGGCTCGTACGCTTCACGCGTCCTCGACGAGTGCAGGTCAGGAGATACCCGTCCTCGACGAACTCCCGGATTGGGAGAATCGCCGCGACGCGCTCATCGGGCTCCATGCCCACGAGGTTGACGACAGCTCTGCCTCTCGCCGCGCGACCGGTTTGGGGGATTTGATAGACCTTCTTTAGGTACGCCTTGCCTTTGTCGCTCAAGAACAAGACGTGCGCGTGGGCGTTGACCACGAAGACCCAACTCACGAAATCTTGCTCGCGGGTATCCATGGCGCGAAGGCCCTTGCCGCCTCGTCCCTGCGCACGGTACTCGCTGAGCGGCACGCGTTTCACGTAGCCGGCATGCGACACGGTCACGACCACTTCCTCGTCCGGAACGAGATCCTCGATCGAGATATCTCCCTCCGCTTCGATAATTTCTGTGCGGCGGGCATCGCCAAAGCGCTCGCGGATCTCGTCGAGCTCTGAGACGATGACTTGATCGAGAAGCTCCTTGCTCGCCAGGATAGCCTCGAGCTCGCCGATCAGATCACACAGAGCGCCATACTCAGTCGCCAGCTTCTCCCGTTCGAGACCGGTCAGACGAGACAGCCGCATCTCCAGGATCGCCTTGGCCTGACGCTCCGAGAGGTAGTAGTCGCCACGTTGCTTTGCCGCGCTGATCTCTGCTTCAGGCCGGCCGGCGCGTTTCACGAACTCTTCGAGCCCGGTGAGCGCGAGCTTCATCAAACGCTCGCGCGCCTCTTCGGCATGTTTCGAAGAGCGAATCGTACTCACCACCAGATCGACGTCGGTGACCGCCATCCCGAGGCCCTCGATGAGCTCCCGCTGGGACTGGGCCTGACGCAGGTCGTGGCGTGTCCGTCGAACGACGACCTCACGCCGGTGATCGATGAACCGAAGGAGCACAGACCGGAGATCGAGCACCTCGGGGCGCTGTTTGACGATGGCAAGGCAGTTGTAGCCGAACGTGCTTTGCAGCGCGGTCATTTGATAGAGCTTGTTCAGCACGATTTCGCCGTGGGCGTCGCGCTTGAGCTCGATGACCATTCGTAGGCCATCCCGGTCGGACTCGTCACGAAGGTCGCTGATGCCCTCGAGCCGCTTGTCGCGAACCAGGTCGGCGATTTTCTTCAGCAGCTCGGCTTTGTTCACCTGGTAGGGGATCTCGGTGATCACGATCATCTCGCGGTCGCCCTTGCCAGGAAGGTTCTCGATGGCCGCCCGGGCCCGCATGACGATACGGCCTCGGCCGGTGCGATAGCCAAGATGGATGCCCGCCTTGCCGTAGATGTACCCCGCGGTCGGGAAATCAGGGCCCTTCACGCCCAGCCGGCCTGCCTCGTCGTCGTCCTCCATGAGCTGATCGACCGTCAGCTCGGGGTTGCCCATCAGACGAACCGTGGCGTCGACGATCTCCCGCAGGTTGTGGGGCGGGATGTTGGTGGCCATGCCGACGGCGATGCCACCCGAGCCATTGATGAGCAGGTTGGGAATCCGGCTCGGCAGAACGAGCGGCTCCCTTTCGGAGTCGTCGAAGTTTGGACCGAAGTCCACGGTTTCTTTTTCGATATCGGCGAGCAGGTCCGACGCCAGCCGGGACATGCGGACCTCGGTGTACCGCATCGCTGCGGCAGGGTCGCCGTCCACCGAGCCGAAGTTGCCCTGCCCGTCGACGAGCGGGTACCGCATGGAGAAATCCTGCGCCATGCGAACGAGCGCATCGTAGACCGCACTATCCCCGTGCGGGTGGTACTTGCCGAGCACGTCGCCGACAATGCGAGCGCTTTTTCGGTAGGAACCGTTCCAATGCACCTTTTGCTCGTGCATGGAGTAGAGAATGCGCCGATGGACAGGCTTGAGTCCGTCCCGCACGTCGGGAATCGCTCGCCCGATGATCACGCTCATCGCGTAATCGAGGTAGCTGGTGCGCAGCTCGTCCTGGATGCTCACCGGCACCTTCTGTTGAATCGTGCTTTCGGTCATGGTTGCGGGGCGGG
>JAUXFZ010000418.1 GCA_030622585.1 Myxococcales bacterium | reverse complement strand
GCACGGGGAAGGATCTCCTCCTGGAGAACGAAGCTCACGAGACGTGCGGCCATCCAGCTCGACCAAAGGATGATGAAGAAGGCGCACAAGTCGCCAAAGGTCACGCCCGTCGTGGCAAAGCCGAGCCCGAGGTCGGCCGACAGCATGCGACCAATCACGCGCCCACCAGGCCTCCAGGCAGACGTCATGTCTCCGATAGACCAGACGAAAAGCGCGGAGGCGGCCACACGTACGATGCGGCTCAGCATCCTCGCAGTGACGTCTCGATTCGCGCGGACCATGCGGAACCCGTCCAGCCGGCCCATATACACTGCAGACGAGATAACTGCTTCGGAGATGCGCGCGAGCGCCATCCAAATCGTCGCCCCGATCGTACTGAGGATGGCGACCATCGCGACCTCCTCGGCGAAATACGTATAGCCAAGGACAGCTGCCCCCACGCCGACCATCAACATCGACAAGACAACCTTGGCCCATAGGCTTGCCAACGGGAACCACAGCCCTCGCCGCACGCGCTTCGGAACGTCGACGTTTCGGAAGAAGCGACTCAGCCAAGCCGCGCCGACCGATGCTAGCCCTAGCTCGAGGAGCAGCAACGTTCGCTCTACGACGGGGTGACCGGAGACCATCGTGACCACGATATGGATCGCCCCGAGCACGCCTAGGCCGACGTGCGCGTTCCGGAACGCTGCGGGTACCATGCCCTTGTAGACAACGAGCCAGAGCGGGAGCACGAGGACCCAGGTAAGGACGATCATGTCCACCTCGCGATCCGGATAGATGAACCGGCTAGAGGCGAGTACCAACAGCAGCGCCGCCGCCCAAGGGTGCCGGAGGGCGTCGAACGCTTGGCCCTCCCAAGGAATCGCTCCTTCCTGCTCGTGCTTATCGATTCGGCCGGCGAGCGAGGTCCTCAGTCGACCGAAGGCCCATCCAAGGGCAAGGAAGAGGAAGAGCTGGAGAAGCGAGAAACCCTGCTCCGCGCGCAGGTGGCTCTTCACAGCCGACCAAGAAAAGCGAATCTCATAACCCTCGGGTTTCGCTTCCTCTGCCGGGGCGGACCCTGTGGACCACAGCGGTGGATCCTGCCGGTCGAAAACACTGTCAGCCTGCTCACGCTGCGCAATCACGATGTGCCGTTCGGCCGTCTGCACAGCGTCGCGAACGTCCAACGCCCGAGATTGGAGCGCAACCACCCCGGTTAGCCTCTTGTCTAACTCCTCGCGGCCCTCGCGAAGGCCACGCAGACCCGAGGCTGTGCGATCTCGGACGGACTTCGGGAGGGACCTTTTCCCGACAGCTCGCACGGCTTTCGTCCACACCTCGATGTCTTCCTCATTCTGGGTCTCCAGTTCTTCGAGGGCGACCGCATACGCGCTGAGCTTGATGATCTGTTTCTTGATCCGCACGTCCAAGAGCTCGACTTCAACGCGCAGCGCATTGAGCTCCGAGGTCATCATTCGGCGGGTTGCAAGTGCGTTGAATTGCTCCCGCAGCTCGTCGCCTTCGGCTTCGACCTCATCGAGCGCGGCGCGCACCGACTCCGAGACGTCGATGAAAGACATCTGATCTTGGATCTGCGAGAGGCGCTCCTCGACGGCATTCGCCTGTATCGCGAAATCTACAGTCGTAACCTCCTTCGGCGGCTCGGGTGCCGGAGCTTCGGGCGTGGGCTGGGGCTCTTGGGCGCGTACCGATGGTAGGCTGATGAGGCCCAGGGCAAGTGCCAAGGCAGCTACCGAGAGCCCACCGCGATGTAGAGTGCGCTGCATCTTCGTGCGAGCGAACTACACCAGTGCCAGCCCACGTGCCAGCCAAGCTCCCTAGAAAGGGCGAAGTCTAGCCGACGGCAAGCCAGGGGTGAGAACGCATGGGCTGAAGGCACGAGGGGTTCACTGTCTTTTGGGAAGGTTTCGACATATCGTCTCGGACTCGTCCCTAGGAGGGTTTCGCGATGTCGAACGACCAACAGATTGCCGCGCACTACTCGAGAAGCGAATTGCTCTCCTCCATAGAGGCAGGGCTCACTGCGATGGGCAAGACCGCAGCAACAGCCACAATGGAAGACCTGGCTCCCGTCGACGAGTTCCACATTGGCGGCCGCGCAGCCACTACGAAGCTTTGCGAGCAGCTCGGCGTTCTGGCGGAGTCCAAGGTCGTAGACATCGGATGCGGAATCGGAGGAACGGCCCGGTTCATCTCTTCGACGTTTGGCTGTCAGGTCACCGGCATCGACCTGACCCCGGAGTACATCGATGTCGCTCGGGCACTGAGCGACTGGACCGGACTGGCCGAGCACCTCCGATTTGAGGCTGGAAGTGCACTGGACATGCCGTTCGATGACGGCAGCTTCGACGTGGCCGCGCAGCTGCATGTCGGAATGAACATCGAGGACAAGGGAGCGCTCTTCGAAGAAGTGTTCCGGGTGCTGCGGCCGGGCGGTCGATTCGGCGTCTACGACGTCATGGGTGAATCAGGGGCTCAGCATGCTTACCCGGTTCCGTGGGCAAGTGACTCGTCGATGAGTTTCGTCGACAGCCAGTCGAACTACCGGCAAGCCCTCGAGTCGGCAGGTTTCGTCATCCGGACGGAAACCAATCGCCGGGACTTCGCGGCCGATTTCTTTGCCGCCCTGAAGCAGCGAATGGCGGAGGTTGGTGGGCCGCCTCCCCTCGGTTTACACGTCATCATGGGAGACGACGCCGCCACAAAGGTCGCCCACATGATCGAGGCGGTCGCTTCTGGCGCACTCGCGCCGGTCGAGCTCGTGTGTGAAAAACCACTAACCTAGGCCGACGCGAAGGTTCGTGTCCGTTTGTTCAACTCACCCTCTGCATCACTGCCACTCCACTAAGTGCGTACAACCAGGCGCACCATCGAGGACACATGAAACTTGGGAGACCGTGACTCCGGACAGCCCCATCAGTGCAAATATGACGGAGTCTGATGCCGTCGTCATTGTGCACAGGACCGGATGATGGGAAGTCCAATCCGTGTACGTGATCGACTGGGTGTGTTCGTTCACGCAGACACTCTCGACCCGTCCCGTGTCGTAGTAGGTCGACCACAGCCGTTGTGCGAAGCGAGCGTGCAACTTCGGTGAGCCGACGACGCGCATGACGGTGCGATGTAGCCCCGTGAGAGTTCGCGTCACTGCGGCCTGAGAGCCCACGGTGACGAGCTTCCGAACTTCTGTCTCCGTGCGGTCGCGCCCGATCGCATCGAGCAAAAGATGAATGTCGTCCGCGTCGTACCATCCTGACGCGAGCACGCCGCAACCGGCGAGCCCGAGATCGAGGTTGGGAAGTGAGCGCAGCGTAGGCGCTCCAGCCAGCCGATGAGGCAGGTCGCCTTCCCCGAACGTGGCTCGGTACCATTCGAGGAACTCGCGTAAGGCCGCGCCCTTTATTCGCCCTTCCGCCAAGTCCACCCCTCATCGTCACTATGATCGATGCGTGCGCTCGGAACAACTAGCTCACGCGGGTGCAGACGGCGGTGGGCCGGTGACGGTCACGGATGTCCGTAGAACCCGTATCCGTATCGGTTCATCGGTGCGGTGTAG
>JAUXFZ010000067.1 GCA_030622585.1 Myxococcales bacterium | reverse complement strand
TGTGGAATGTTTATTCACTGGGGACCGGTATCACTATCTGTATTGCGAGTGAAGAGGTGATGCGCGCTTGGGGAGCCCCGGATCGCGAGGCGATCCACACGGGAACCTTCTACGGCGATCCTCTCGGCTCCGCCGCAGCCCTGACCACGCTCGACCTGATCGAACGCGAGCACCTGGCCGAAAGGGCCGCCGATCGGGGAAAGGCGTGGGCGGCGGCACTACGCGCGGAGGAGCTCCCCGGAGTCTTGGAAGTGCGCCATGCGGGCATGATGCTTGGACTGCAGCTATCAGCTCCGATGCAAGCGCTCACGGTCACGCGCGCTCTCCTCGAACGAGGGTATCTCGTGCTGCCGGCTGGGAGGCGAGCCGATGTGCTGCAGTTGGCGCCCCCGGTAACGGTGAGCGAAGCCCAACTTGAAGGCTTCGTCGCATCGCTGCGAAGCGTCCTGGGCGAGCCATGACTACCCGCGGCGAGTTGAAAGCCCGAATCGACGCGCTGATCACAGCATTCGTCTCCGACCAGCACGTCGAAGCCGCCACGCGGGACGAGCTAATCGAAGACCTGGCCGCTTGGCAGGCCGAGCGCATTCCCGAGTATGGCCGTCTGCAACGACGGGGCGCATGGCCCCCTGCCCTGCCTACCGATGTGTTCCGGTTCCGAAGAATTGCAGCGCACCCGAAGGAGGACGACCTCCGCGTCTTCCTGAGCTCCGGTACGACATCGTCCGAGCGAAGCCTCCACGCCTATGGCGACCTCAGCGTCTACGATGCTGCCGCGCGGGCGGCCGCTCGCCACATGCTGTTTCCGGATGTCGAGAGAATGCGTCTCGTCGTACTGGCGCCACAGGAAGACAAAGCCCCGGACTCGTCGCTGGAATACATGCTGGCGCGTTTCGCCGAATGGTTCGGGACGGAATGCACCTGGGTCTGGTGCGACGGCGCACTCGACCTAGAGCTCCTCGCCGCGGTGCTGCGCGAAGCGGAAGCTTCTAAGGAGGCGGTCGCCGTGCTCGGCACCTCGTTTGCCTTCGTACACGCAGAGGATGGCCTCGGCGACCAGCGGTTCGAGCTCGCGCCTGGGAGCCGCATCATGCAAACCGGCGGCTATAAAGGCCGGTCCCGTGAGGTGGACCCCGAGATTCTGCTCGAGGCGATCAGCGCGCGGTTCGGCGTTGCAGGGCCATGGATCATCAACGAGTTCGGAGCGACCGAGCTCAGCTCTCAGATGTACGAAACGACGCTGCGGGAGGGTATCGATGGCGCGACGGGACCAAGGCGGCTGTGGGTGCCCCCCTGGGTTCGCGCGACACCGGTCGACCCCGATACCCTGCAGCCCGTCCAGGGGGATGCTGTCGGTATCCTTCGCATTGACGACACCGCAAACCTGGACTCCGTCTGCTGCATCCAGACGGCGGACCTCGCGCGACGTCTTGACGATGGGATCGTCGTGCTCGGTCGAGCGCCAGGGGCGCCGCCTCGGGGCTGCTCTTTGGCCGCCGATCAGGCATTGGGGGCGCAATGAGCGACGACCCTTCGGTGGTTCGGACGCGCGCGGCCTCCGTACTAGAAGCAAGCGCCGTGCTGACCTCATCCACCCTCGAGGTGCGGGCCCAGTGGCTTGCCGATTCGGCCGCCACGCTGATGAGGGAAGCGCACGACCGACGCGACGCGCTGTCGCAAGCAACGGGACTGAGCGTCCCCATGATCGAGTGGGCGACCCGTACGACCCTCGACACCATTCGAGTGGACTCGATGCTCGCATTGGCGCGGACCGCAGGGATGGGCGCCGGTCGAAATCCTCGTCCCATCGCGATGCTGTCGGTGATCCTTGCGGGCAACGTGTTCACGGCCTCGGTGCGAGGCATCGTCATCCCGCTCTTGTTTGGCGTCCCGCTGTTGGTCAAAGCGTCTTCACACGAGACGGTGTTCCCGGCGCTGCTCCGCGATGCGCTTCGTTCGGCCAACACACGGCTTGGGGCGGCCATGACCGTCGTCACGTTCCCGGGAGGCGACATCGAGTGCGAAGCGGCGCTCGTCGAGTCAGCCGAGACCGTTTCCGTATACGGCGGCGACGAAACCGTTTCGGCGATCGGTGCACGTGCGGGCAACAAGCCATTGATCGCACATGGGCACGGTGTGAGCGTAGCCTATTGCGGGGCCCAAGCGCTCGATGAGGCCCATATTGAAGGGACCATCGAAAGCCTCTCACTCGACACATGCGCATACGACCAGCGCGGGTGTCTGTCCCCGCAGATCATCTACGTCGAACAATCTCCTGACCGTCCGACTGCAGCATTTGCCGAACGCCTCGCCGAGCAAGGGCTTGCCCGCATGGGCAGCACACTGCCCCGCGGCCCCCTTCCCCTATCTGTCGGCGCGGCACAGGCGCAGTGGAGGGGAATCGCCGAGGTAGAGGGTACGTTGCTGCACGGCGACAGCTACGCCATCTCAATCCGAGAACCCGACCCGATCCGGTGGAGCCCCGCCTATCGAAACGTCACCGTCGCGCCGGTGCATGGAATGGACGAGGCGCTCCAGGCCATGCAGGCCATCGGTCCCCACCTGAAGTGTGTCGGCACAGACGCCGGCTCGCTCTCGGAGGTCGCATCGCGGCTAGCGGACAGCGCCGCGCTGAGTGCCTACGCATGCGTCATCGGTGAAATGCAGACGCCACCGCTCGACGCCCCCGCCGACGGCCGCCCCATCTGGCACGGCCTCCTTCGCAACTAGTGCGTGCTCCGAGCACTAGACGCCGATGAACAGGCGCTGACCGAAGTTACGTTCGAGCTTGGCGCCGAAGATCTTCGAAGCCGCGCCTTCGATGTCGTACTCGATGCGCTTGAAATGAAACGAGCGAGAATCGCTATCGTACACCGTGTAACTGGCGCGGTTGTCGTAATCGCGGGGCTGGCCGACAGACCCGACACTGACGATGTACTTGATGCCGTCTTGCAGCGTAAAGTCTTCGGGCGGAAGCTCCTCGACCTCACCCGGCCGAAGTGCAAACACCTTGCACAAATGAGAGTGCCCGATAAACGTGATGTCGCCGAGCTCGCCCAAGATCGGAAGGCATTCCGCGGCCTGATCCGGAGCGAAGATGTATTCAAACTCTTCGAGACGAACGGGAGAGCCGTGGCAGAGGTCGACACCGATCGCCTCGAGCCGGTGCTTGTACGGGAGCTCCTTGAGCCACGTCATGTTCTCGGGCGTCAGCTTCCGCGCGTGGAGATCCAGCGCCTGGCGCGCCGCCTCGTAGTAGTAGCTGTAGTCCATCCGCCCTGCGACGGCGGCGTCGTGGTTTCCGAGAATGGTGACCTCGGCCACGTCCCGCACGATGTCGGCACACTCATTGGGGCTCCCGCCGTAGCCGACGACGTCACCCAGGCAGTAGTACGCGTCGATGTCCTCGTCGCCATAGGCTTCCATGACGGCCGACATCGATTCTAGATTTGCATGTACGTCGCTAAATATGCCGAGCCGCATGATTGGTTCGCCAGTTACCCCGAATGCTCCATCGTACACGATAGCGCATGCCCGGTCGAAGTACCGTGCAGCAGGCAAAGCCGCTCCAGCGACTCGCGATTTGCCTGAATCTGCGCATCATCGAGTCCTTGTGCCGACGCGTCGGACACGATTTGATCGAACTGCCGGGCGAGCGCAGCCACGAGGCCCTGGGCGTCCGCGGCCAATCCAAACCGGACGGCCTGGAGCACCAGGGAATTCGACATGGCCAATCCAAACCGGAGAGCGTCGGCCACGACCCTGCGCCTCGAAAGCTCGAAGATTGTCCTCGGCACGCTCCGGACCAGGAGCGCCTCTTCGATCTTGTCCGGGCTACTCCAAACCTCGAGGTGCGACAGCCGGCGCAAGGCCTCGGCGGCTGTGGGTGCGTCGTCCTCGAGCATGAACGGATGCTCGATCGGGTCCACCGAAACCGGGGTCGAACGGCAGGCCTCGGCGGCGTCTTCCCAGCGCTCGGGTGGCGCCTGCGGAGCGAACTCGGCCCGCCCAATGATCATCTTGGCATTGGCAGCGCGCGGCGCTTCGACGCGGAACGAGCGCAGAAGCTGACGCTGATCGCTGTACACGACGACGGTCGCGTGGAAGTCGCGCCGCAGGAGCTCCAGGATTCGACCATCAGCCGAACGGACCGGGTTGAGATATGCCCGTCGCACCGCATGCGCGCCGTCGTCTGTGAGAGCGAGGATGCATACCGGAATCTGGTCGACTGTCTTGAGCTGTACCAGCAGGTCGCTGCTCGCTTCCGTAAATGCCTCGTGATCATCCTCACTGGCGTGGACGAAGACCCAGAGCTCGTCGTCGTCGATCAACGGGGCGAGCTCGGCCTGCGCGCGATCCCAGAAACCGGCAGGCGGCAGCAGGCCTGCAAGCCGGGGGTAGTAGCTGGCGATGACCGGGATTCCATCGACGGGCTCGAGCTCGGTCACATCGACATCCATCGTCTGTGCATCGTCGATGTGGCTCCCGAGGCCGTTGCGGCCAAAGACGATCGCAAAGTGCCGGACGTAGTCGGGCACGTCCTCGTCGTGCTCCTTCATGAGCGAGTCGAGCAGCTTCGCGCGCTCCGAAAGCTCCCGGCTACGCGCCTCGTGAGGAATCACCAGAACGAAGTCCTGCGCGTCCGGGTCGTGATAGATGAACGGCACCTCGACGACCTCGCCGTCGTCGAGGTGGTGCAACGTGCCGTTTAGCGCGGGTTCCCGGAGCTCCGGGTGCTCCCCCACGTTGACCACCCGAAATACGTCGATCTCGACGGGTTCGCGATCGGTACGAAACACGCGAACGCCCTCCAGGCGGGTGCAACCGGCAGGGCCTGTATAAGGTTGCTGAGTCAACGCCCTCGGACTAACGCATTCGTCGACCGATGGCTAGTTTGGCGAAGCGCGCTATTGTAGCGATGCGATGGAGACCAACACCGCTGTAGTGGACCTCAGCGTGGCCTGTGTCACGTCGGTCAAGAACGCCTCGGGGATGGTGCTCGACCTGACCCAGGACACCCTCCCCATTCTCGACCACTACGCCGGGCTCATCGACGCCCCGCGTGACGAGATCACCTCGCTCGTGGCTCCCATGAGCGGCGCCTATTTCGGAGAGCTCCTGGTTCGGCAGCTCGAAGACGGGCAGTGGGTGACCGACCCCGAAGACTACACGGGCTGGCGACTGCGCTTCGATCGATGCTCGCTGACCTTCAACCCGATCGGCATCGCCTTGGAGGTGCTCCTCGGCCAGGACGTTCCCGACTGGGGCGCTCACGTACAAGCCGCGCCGCAGGACGAGTTCCGCGTCAAGAAGGCGCTCGAGGTCTTCGGTGACGTTCGCGATCGCGATTACTACACGTTCACGATGCGCTTCGAAGCCATCGAGCAGGCGTATCTGAGTTTGCTGAGTAATCCCGGAGATATGGCCCCACAGCCTTGACATGGGACTACCAGCCTCCATATTTTCCCAAGCTCCTGGAAACACACACGTTTTCGAGCTTCGGCTGTGACGGATTCACCAACACTAGCAATCGAACAACCGGGCTGTGGGGAGCTACTCACCACCGGCGACATGGCGCGGCTCAGCGACAGCACGCTCCGCACGGTGCGCTTCTACGAGCAGGAGGGGCTGATCGAACCGGAGCGCCGCAGCGCGTGCGGCCATCGGCTCTTTTCGGGGCGCGAGCTGATGAAACTGCAACTCTCGCTAGACCTCCGGGAGGCCGGGCTGTCGCTGCAGAACATCAAAGATCTGTTTTGCCTCAAGGCCGACTGTGCTTGTCCGGAAGAAGCCAGCCAACGCATGTCCCAGGTGTTGAGCGGGCAAATCGACGCCATGCAACACAAGATCGCGAAGCTCCGACGGCTGCGCGAGGAGCTCACGGCGATGGTGTCCGTGCTGACCGAGTGCCAGTCCTGCGACGAGGGGAACTTCCCCCTCGCCTGCGAAAAGTGCGACGTGCTCGGAAGCCCGGAGTTGCCGCGGGCGTTGCAGGTGCTCTGGCACGAAGCCGAATAGTTGCTCGAATGGAATGGCAACCGAGCACCCCCCTCTCCGCCGAGGAGCTGTCCCAGCTTCCCGTCTTTCCGCTGCCTCGCGTGGTCTTCTTTCCGGGGACGGCGCTTCCGCTTCATTTGTTCGAGCCGCGGTACACGGAGATGATCGAGGATTGCCTCGATAATGGATGTACGGCGATGGCGGTGGCTCTGCTCGCCCCGGGCTGGGAGGACCACTACGACGGAAACCCACAGATACACGAGACCGCGGGTGCGGGTCGTATTGTCGCGCACAAACGACAGGCCGACGGCACGCACGACGTCATCCTGCACGGGCTCGGCCGAGTCCGCCTGCACGAGCTTCCGAACGACGGTCATGCATATCGCTGTGCGAGGGCCGAGCCCATCGAGGACTTCGGTGCCGCATCGTCCTCGGACATGCGGGCGATGATGGCCTGCGCGACGCGCGTTGCGGCGAAGATTCGAGAGCGCCAGCCGGACTTCGCTCTGCAAGTGTCCGCTGATCTCACGCCCGCACGCGCGGCGGACGTCGTCGCCGACCAGCTAGTCGTCGACCCCGTGGAGCGGCAGCGCATCCTCGAGACGAGCGACGTCCACCAACGCGTGGGCCTCGTCACGGAGTCGGTTGCGTCGTTGCTGGCGCAGCTCCGCGAGGCCCATGCACCCTCGTAAAAATAGGGCTCCGCGACATTCATGGGGCTTCACCTCCGCAACCTTGCAGGGGGAGACTTCATGATTGCGGGGGCGGATGGAACCTGTCCCCAGCGTGTGGTACCGAGGCTGTTCACATGAGCGACTCTGGCCAACACAAACCGACCGTGAAGCGATACGCCGAGGCCGAGTTGCCCTCGCGCTTCGGCCCGTTTCGGATCGTCGTGTACCGTGAGCTCGGTGGAGACAAGGAGCACGTCGCGGTCATCGCCGGGGACCTGGAAGGCGCCGAAGATCTGCTGATTCGCGTGCACAGCGAATGCCTTACGGGGGAAGCGCTCCACTCTCTGCGATGCGATTGCCGGGACCAACTCGACCTGGCGCTCGAGCGTATTCAAAGCAAGGGCACCGGCGCCATCATCTACCTTCGCCAGGAGGGGCGCGGGATTGGGCTTGGCAATAAGATCCGTGCATACGCCAAGCAGGACGAAGGCCTCGATACGGTCGACGCGAATCTTGCGCTGGGCTTCGAAGACGACCAACGCGGCTATCAAGTCGCCGCCGACATGCTCCGCGACCTAGGGGTTCGCTCCGTCGCGTTGATGACCAACAACCCACGCAAGGTGCAGGGCCTCGAGAAGGACGGCATCAAGGTGACCCGCCGCGAGCCCCACGAAGTCGAGGCCCACGAACACAACCGCGAGTACCTGAAAACGAAACAGGATCGACTCGGCCACCTCGGCACCAACGGCGACCCCGACTGACACTGACGCTGACGCTGGCACTGACGCTGGCACTGGCGCGGGCACTGGCACTGCCGTACCCTCCCGGCGTGAGCCACAGGCAGATCAGCAGAGTCCTCGTTTTCCTCACCGCGGCTTGCGCCCTCGCGGCGTGCAGCACGACGACAACCAGTATCCCCTTGAGCTGGCGGAACCCAGACTTCCAACAGACGGCTTTCAAGAAGCTGTTCATCATCGGGGTCGGCGAGGACGAAGGTGGGCGGCGGTTATTCGAAGATACGTTTGCGAAAGCGCTCGCGTACCAAGGCGCCTCGGCACAAGCGAGTTGGGGGGTCTTGCCGCAGTCCACCCAGCTGACCGAAGAGCAGGTCCTGGGCGCGATCGAAGGCGGCGGCTTCGATGGCGTGCTGATCACCCGCCTGCTGAGCGTGGACCAGAGTGAAGAATACGTTCCTGGGTCCACGTACGTCGTCCCCACCACCTACTACGGGTACGGGTATTACGGGTACTACGGAAGCAGCTACGACGTGGTGCACCAGCCGGGCTACTTCAAGACCAACACGACGTTCCGACTGGAAACAAATCTTTATGCAGTCGCCGGCAGCGGCTTAGTGTGGTCGGGCCAATCCGAAACGCTCAACCCGGAATCGCTCACCGACGTCATCGACTCGATGACTGCGGCCGTCGCAAAGAAGCTCAAACAGGAAAAGCTCATCCCATGACCAAGACCCGACCCAGCAAACTGTTCATCTTCTTCATCGCGCTTTGCGCCCTCGCGGCCTGCAGCACGACCAGCACCAACATCTCCCAAAGCTATCGAAACCCCGGCTTCGAAGAGACGGTCTTCAAGAAGCTGTTCGTCATCGGGGTGGCGGAGAACCAGGAGAGCCGGCAGGCGTTCGAGGATGCCTTCGCCAAGGCGATCGCGGCCGAAGGCGGCGGAGCCCAGGCGAGCTGGGGCCTACTGCCGCAGACCACCAAGTTGGAAGAGGAGGAGATCCGAGCCGCGATCGAGGGAGGCGACTTCGACGGCGTGCTCATCACACGCCTGCTGAGCGTGGACAAAGATCAGGAATACGTGGAGCCGAAGGCCTACAACAACGCGCAGACGAGATACTACTCTGGCGGCGGCTACTACGGCGGCGGCGGCTACTACGGTGGCGGGTACTACGGATTCTACGGCACCACGTACACCAAGGTGCACGAGCCGGGCTACTTCGAAACCAGCACGACACTCCGATTGGAAACCAGCCTCTACTCTCTGGCCACCGACGGCCTAGTCTGGACAGGCCAATCGGACACAGTCGACCCAGAATCCATCCCCGACGCCCGCGCCTCAATGACCACGGCCGTCGCCAAACGGCTCAAAGAAGAGAAGCTAATCCCATAGCGGATGGGGACGGTCTTCACCGAAGACAATCATGAGGTTCATGAAAGCTCAACCCGAGTCGGTTTTGTTTGGTGTGTGCGCCCACCGGCGGTGCCGGCAGGCGTACACAGCCTAGATGGGCCTACGAGGATGGCGAACGAAGCGCCGAACCCGCTAGGGCCCCCCGCACGACTGGCCCAAACACTGCGTCCTGAAGTTGGGGTACCCGACGCCAGCGCAAGTGTTTCGACACTGAG
>JAUXFZ010000531.1 GCA_030622585.1 Myxococcales bacterium | reverse complement strand
TTGTTATCAGGTCTTGTCTTCCTAAGACCGCTTGGCCCTCCGACTTTCGCATGCTCGTGCCTGCCCGCCGGCACTCCTGATCGCTTCTGCGATTGCTTCGGTGTCCAGCTTCTCCGCCGGTGAAATCTCGCTTCGGCCCACCGGCGCCAAGATGCAGACGTCCGCGGCCGCAAACGCACCGGGATACGCGTCTTGGTGCAACCGCCGCGACGCCGTGGCGCTCCGCGGCTCGAAGACGGCGATCAGTCTGCCCCCGACGCGTTCTCGAAAGCCAGCCAGCGTCTCCTTCACCGCTGTCGGGTGATGCGCGAAGTCGTCGTACACCTGTACGCCGCTGGTGATTCCGACGAGCTCCTGACGGCGTTTTATCCCTCGGAAGCCTGGGAGGGCCGCGAGCAGTTGGTCGAGTGGCGCCCCCGCGGCTTCGCTCGCCATCGCGAGCGCGGCGACGGTGTTGCGTGCGTTGTGTCGGCCGAGGAGGGGTAGGGTGGCGCGTCCGCACAGCGACCCGCCGCCGAATAGGTCCATGGCTCCTCCGGGCGCCGGCATGCCGAGCCACATGGGCTGGACGTCACCGCAGTCGTCGCCGTCGAGCGCGTAGAAGCGCACCTTGCATGGCGCCTGCGACGCGACTTCGCGGACCAGCGGGTCGCCCGCCCATGCGAACAGCCAACCGTCAGACGGGAGCTGCTCGACGAATTTGCGAAACGCATCGAGGTAGGCATTCAGGCTCGGGAAGATGTCGACGTGGTCGTATTCGATCGACGTTAAAATCGCCGCGGCCGGTTGATAACTCCAGAACTTCGGCGTCTTCTCGAAGAAGGCGCTGTCGTACTCGTCCCCCTCGATCACGAAGGGCGCACCTTCACTCCCGAGGCGCGAGCTTCGCTCGAAGTTCAGTGGAATGCCCCCGATGAAGTACCCCGCGTCCGTCCCAATCTGTCGCAGCAGGTATGCGAGCAAGGTGGAAGTCGTCGTCTTGCCGTGCGTGCCAGCGACGACCAGAGGCTTGCGGCGTGACAGCACGTGCTCCGCAAGCGCACCTGGCATCGACACGGTTTGCAGGCCTCGCGTCATTGCCTCCTGCGCTTCGGGGTTGTCTCGCCGGCACACGTTCCCGACGACGACCAGATCGGGGTCGGCGTCCAGGTTCGAGGCCTTCCACCCCTGTAGACATTCGATGCCAACCTCTTCGAGGTACGGCCCCACCGGTGGATCGAATGCGGTGTCGCTGCCGCTCACGCGATGCCCCGCCTCGACGAGGAGCGCTCCGAGCGCGCTCATTCCCGTGCCCGCAACCCCGATCAAGTGAACGTGCATGCGCGCTCCTGAGCTAGCAAATTGCCGAACAAAGTGGATGTAGGTGTTGACAGGGTCACTGGCGAGCCCATTATGAAACCAAGATGGGCGAAAAGACGAAAAAGCTCTCCGATCGCATACGCGAGGTTCTCGATACCTTGGTCGACGCGGTCGAGGGCCTTCTCAACCCACCTCCTGTGCTCGTTCCCGTGCGCGTAAGGTCACCCCGCCTGCCCACCAGGCGCCGCCGCTAGCGCGCGGTTCGCGGTTGAGGTGGGCGCGACCGTGGGTTCGTCACTCGGCCGCTACGACTTGTGCGGCGGCTTTGAGCGTCACCGGGACGCCGCTAAATGCCGCGTTCCCGCTCAGTGCGTCGATGAGTTGGTCGTCGGTGAGGTCGTTGACGCTCACGCCAGGATGACTCGTCGCGACGTCTAGTTGCACACCGTCGCGTCCGTGTCCGAAGCCGTGTGGAAGGCTCACGACGCCGGCCATCATGTCGCCCGTGATCTCTGCCGGCGCAGTGACCTGGCCGACCCGGGAGCTCAGTGTCACCTGGTCGCCGGACTTCACGCCGAGGCGCTCGGCGTCCTCTGGGTTGATCATCACGGTGCACCGCGACTTACCCTTCATGAGGCGCTGGCTGTTGTGCATCCACGAGTTGTTGCTCCGTAGCTGTCGCCGGCCAATCAATAGAAGCTGTCCGTCGTCCGGGACCGACCCCGGCGTCAGGAATCGCGCCCTCAGGCGATCGAGGTCGCCGACGAAGACGTCGGGCGCGAGGTCCACCGGCCCGTGTTTCTCCGGAAGCACCTCGGGTAGCGTCGACTGCATCGGACCGAGGTCGATACCGTGGGGATTCTTCTTGAGCTGGCCGAGCGACAGCCCGTTGCCAAGCGGGTTGAAGCGCCTGCCGTAGGCGCCGAGCCGCAGCCCGAGGTCGAGCACGCGCTCCGGCCCGGCCTTCTGCGATGCACGCGCAGTCAGGTATTGCTTGCTGAGCTTCCCATGCCGTCGCGCCGCGAGCCGCGAGGTCAGCTCGGTGAGGATCTGCCAATCGTCGAGCTCGTTGTCCTTCAGTGGAAACGGCGCCGGCGAGTACTTCGAGATGTTGCGCACCGAGGTCAGGTAGAGGGCGAGGTCGTAGTGGCTCCGCTGAATCGGGGACACCGGTGGCAGGATGATGTCGGCGTGGCGGCTCGTCTCGTTGATGAAGAAGTCGATCGACACCGAGAAATCGAGCGAGGCATATCCGCGGTCGAGCTGACCGCCGTTG
>JAUXFZ010000268.1 GCA_030622585.1 Myxococcales bacterium | reverse complement strand
CAGCGTCTTTTGGTCGGCCTTGCTGAGCTCATTGAATTTCTTCTTACTGATGATCGAGCCGCCGACGATGATGTTGAAGTTGGTCGACGTCACGTACTTGAGCTTCGTGTACCACTGAAACGCGACCGCAGCCATGGCGGACGCGGGCACCACTTCGAGCGTGCCGTCCTTGAGACCAGGAAACACACCGGAGGCTCCCACGCGCACGGGGTTGGTGCCGAGCGCCGTGACGTACGCGAGAGAGACGGCGTTGTCTTTGCCAGCCCAGCCGGGCTTTGCAGAGAGGTCAGTCGGCCCGCTGAACTCGGTCGCCGAGAACACGCGGTTCTTCCCGCCGTCTCCCCACGCGAGCAGCTTGAAGCCGCCGTCCTCGATCAACTTCTGAAGTTTGGTGTCGAGTTTCTCGCGGACCCGATCGAGTTGCGCGTCGTCGGTGAG
Organism: Myxococcales bacterium; assembly: GCA_030622585.1. GTDB lineage: Bacteria > Myxococcota_A > Polyangia > Polyangiales > Houyiibacteriaceae > SG8-38. Next base: position 4,409 of record JAUXFZ010000268.1, on the reverse strand, counting down.
GAGCCCCGGCGCGGTGAGCACCTGAAGCTCGGGCGCGACCATGCTCAACCCGGTGGTCGCAACACCGGCCGCGTCCAGCTTGCCCGCCTTGATCTTCGTGACGAGGTCTCGGTCGCTGCCCTCGCTACCCCCCGAAAAGACGCGAAGCTCGACTCGGCCTTCGGTCTCTTTTTGCAGCGTGCGACTCCATGCCTTGAGCACCTTGACGAACGATGAACCGGGCGGCGCCAGCGAGGCGATGCGGATCGTCGTGGCCGGCAGGGTCGGGGTCTGAGAGACCGCTGGGCGCCCGGGCACGAACAGGGCGGCGACGGTGAGAGCAAGGGTCAGTATGTATCTGCTGTGTTGCATATCGACTCACGGTTGGACGGCGACGCGCCGCAGTTGTTCACTTTTCAGCCGCCAGCTTCGTGACCTCGAGGAGCAGACTCTTGCTGTAGACACGGCCTGCCAGTTGTTCTCGGGTCTTCGCGGCGACGGCGTCCCACTCGGCCTGGTATGGGCTGAGGTCGACCTCTGTGATTCCACGCTGGATCAGGGTTTGGTATGCCCTCGCGTCGTCCCTCAGGACGATCCTGTCCATCGCCCGAGCGCCACGCTCAGCTGTGCTGCGCAGGATCTCTTGGTCCTCTGGCGTGAGCCGGTCGAACACGTCCTGTTTGACGATGGAGCCACCGATGAGCAGGTTGATGTTCTGCTTCGCCATGTAGCTGAGCTTCGTGTACCACTGGATGGCGACAGCCATCATGGCGGACGAGGGCACCGTGTCGATCATGCGCGTTTGCAGACCTCCATACACTTCGTTCACGCCGACGCGCACCGCATTCGCGCCGATCACCCCCAGGTAGCCGGCGAACACCGGGTCGTCTTTCCATGCCCAAGGTCGCCCGCTCTTGAGGTCGGTGGGCCGTGCAAAGGGGCGAGTGGAGAACAGGCGGTTCTTGCCCCCGTCGCCCCAGGTCAGCAGCACGAACCCCGCGTCGTCGAACAGCTCCTCGAAGCGATGGCGAAGCTCCGTCCGGACACGGATGAGCTGTTTGACTTCGGTGATCAGTCCAGGCGCGGTTAGAACGAGGATGGGGCGCACCACCATGCCCATGCCGGTGGTGCTGATCCCAGCAGCGTCGATCTGCCCCGCGCGCATTTTGCGGATGAAGTCGCGTTCATCGCCTTGGCTGCCGCCCGAATAAAACCGAATCTCGGCCCGGCCCTGCGTCTCCTTCTTGAACGTGCGGCCCCAGGCTTTGAGTACCTTGCCGAACGCCGAGCTCGGAGGCGCAAGAGACGCGTACCGAATCACGATGGGCCCGTCGGCGGCCGCTTTCGAGGCGGGGCTACCAGGCAGGAACAGAGTTGCCGTCGCGACGGCGACTACGAGCCAGTACTTCCAAGTGTTCACAGCGGACCCCTTACTACAAGCCGAGGCCACGGACCAAGCGCCGCCGGAGGAATTGGCGGAGCTCGTCGTCAGTGCGGCGTGGCTCAGGGGTTGCAAGCAGAGAGAGCATCATTCGGAGGGTGAATTCCATCGATTCGGCCGCTTCGTCCTCATCCCAGCCTGCGACATCGATGATTTCTGCCAACGCGGCGCGAGCAAACATGATCGAGGCAGGCTGCGTGAAGCCTTGCAAGACGGTGGCGTCGAAGGAGGCCGGCTTCCAAACCTGCCGAAGGACTGGGTTTCCTTCGATGGCCTGGAGCGTGAACAGGGTCGCTGCCACGACCTTCTCCCCGGGGTCCGCGAACGCCCGAATGTGCTCTTGAACTTCGTTCCCCAGGCGGAGCCCCGCTTGCAGTAGCACGGAGCGGATGAGCTCCTCGCGATCCTTGAAATAGCGATAGACCGTCGGCCGGCTCACTCCCGCTTCGAGCGCCACATGCGCGATTCCGGTGCCCCCGATGCCGTCGCGGGCCACGCAAATCGCCGCGACTTCGAGGAGCCGCTCGCGCGCGGCGGTTCGATGAGGGGGATCCCCGTCCCAGGCCTCGCGCTGTTTGCCGCGGGGCTCTTCGTCGATGCTGCTGTGAGTCATGAATCCATGCCGGGCGACCCGGCTCACCCCCCGGGTCCCGCGTTGATAGCATCCCTCGGGATTCTTCGCATCGCTACCAAAGTGCCCAGTGGCCTGCCCAAGGCACCTGAACGGCTGCGAACGCCAGCGACGAAATGAGAACGGCTAGCCAGTGCCACTGGTCGTACGGCACCTTCGTGAAGTCGGATGCGGCGTGGCCAACCAGGATCAGCGCGACGATTCGTGAGAAGCTCCCACAGGCCGAGCGTGGCCAAGCCTGCGCGGCGATGGCGTGTCCACGAGTGCTAGTGCCGGTGATGCGACCTGCTCCAGCCACGGGCGTCCGCTTCGGACGTGGGGCTCAAGCTCCACGCACCAACGACAAGTGATAATCCCAGCAGCAATCGCATCATGGTTAAAGTTTTCCCCAAACGGGGGAGTTACAACGCTTTACATTTGTACAGGGTAGAGAAGGTGCGCGTCAGCAGACGTGGAGAAAACCGCTCGCCTAGGCGATATTTTCACTGGTTTGTGACTTCTCTTTCTATCTTGGGACATTGCGTGCCCGCTTATATTGCTGCGGCGCGTCACAGCCAGGCCGTGCGCTTGTGAGCTGGGTTACACCCAGAGAGGTTTGGTGCCCAGTGGGCGAGCCATGGCTTGCGTCACTGTAAAACTTCCGTGATTCTGTTTATTAGGAGGCCCTCATGGCTTATCGGTGGCTTGGAGTGCTCGCTCTCACGGCGGCATGCTCATTTGGTTGTGAAAACAGTGGACCTAGCGGTCCGCCGTTCGAAGGTACCGGCGGCGCCGGCGGAGTTGGCGGTGACGCAGGCGCAGGCGGAGCGGGCGGTGTTGGTGGGGCAGGTGGTGCCGGAGGGTCTGCGGTATCGTGCACGACGAGCGTTCTTTGTCGCTCGTGCCCGTCAGAAGGATTCTGCGACACGAACGACGACTGTTCGGTCGGCTCGGTTTGTATCGAATCGGGATGCAGCAGCCAGGTGGGTTCAGCCATCAAGCAATGCGTCTTCGCGGGCGGCGGCGCTTGCAACACCACGGCGGACTGTCCGGCGGGGCGTGAGTGCATGGAAGTGCCGGATGAAGGCGACCGCTGTGTCAAGACCACCCCGGGCTGCGACACGCCCTTTGACTGTGTGCTGGGCTTCTCTTGCGAGGCTGGGAGCTGCGTGGACCGCCGTGTTCCGTGTGATCTCGATCCGGACTGTCCCAAGAACCACACCTGCCTCGGCACGATGAGCTCGAGCTTCTGCGTGCGCATTCAACGCGATTGCCTCGAGGAGTTCCACTGCATAGGCCTCGCCCCTCGCTGCGAGGACATCGACGGCGATGGCAACAAAGAATGCGCAGGGGTGTTCGATCCAAATCAGCCCTCGCCGTCTGCATGCGTGAACTCGGACTGCGCCGATCCCTCAGCACCCGTCTGCGAGACAGCGGCGACTGGCAGCGCGACACAGTGCGGACAGTACGGCCTCTGCCTCGATGACACGGACTGCGCCGCGGGTTTCACTTGTCTCGAGCTTTGGCCTGACGGCCGTAAGGAATGCGTGCCGAGCGGCGGTAGCTGCTCGAGCTTCAGCGACTGCCCGACTCAGCAGACTTGCGCTGCGCCACGTGAGGGCGGCGCACCCAGTTGCCAGGTGGGATATCAACCATGAGCAAGATCGACGACACCAAGTCCATTGCGGCCAAGAAGCCGGGCATCGCGAGATCAGCGATCGCATGCATGTCGCTCGCGCTCGTTTTCGGCTGCGGTGACCCCGGAACGGCCCCGGTATACATCGGACCAGGAACGGGCGGCTCCGGTGGTTCGGGCGGCGCTTCCGGCACGGGGGGCATGGTCGGCACGGGCGGCATCGGCGGCACGGGTGCCATGGGCGGCACTGGCGGAACCAGCGGCAGCGGCGGAGCCGCGGGCACTGGAGGAACGGGAAGCACGGGGGGCTCGGGTGGCGCCGGAGGTGTCGCCACCAAGTCGATCTGTCGCACCCCACTTGATGCAGACTTCTGTGAGAGCTCTGGCAACTGTTGCGAGACCAACCTCGATTGCGCGTTCGCTGGCTATGTCTGCGTCGACTCTGGTTGCAAGACCGATGCCGGCGCGCCGATCAAGCAGTGTCAGCCCTCCCGCGGTGGCTCCTGTGTCGACGAGAACGACTGCCCGAGCGCGAGTGATTACGACTGCATCGCCGTCGCTGGGGGACCCAAGCGCTGCGTCCGCAGCACCCTCGGCTGCGACCGAGCCACCGAGACTTATGATTGTCCGCCTGGGTTCTCCTGTGAAGGCAGCGCTTGCGTCGATCGCCGCATGCCCTGCGACAGCTACCTGGACTGTCCCAAGAGTCATGTCTGCACGACGACACCGATTTCGCGCTATTG
>JAUXFZ010000191.1 GCA_030622585.1 Myxococcales bacterium | reverse complement strand
AGTAGAACATCGCGAGGTTGGCGCGGACATCGTCTTGGACCATCGCCGGCGCCTTGTTGACGTCAATGCCTTCGAGAATCCGAATGGCCTCCGCCGGAGCTTCCTGAGCGACGAGCTGCGCCTGTGCGATTGCGTTCAGGGCGTCCTTGCCCCCCGGCGCTTGTCTGGCGCGGAGCTGCTCGAGCGCCGCGAGTCGGCCCTCTTTGTCGGTCGCTCCCTTGAGGATGGCCGCGATGTCGGCGGACTTGCGGGTGAGGCGCCAAACCCAGATCAGAAAGCCGAGGGCGACCAGGGTGAGCACACCGGCCACGATCAGGCCCACGTAGCCGATGGTGGGCTGCAGGATGCCAGCAATGACCCAGACGACGCCCAGCGCCAGGCCGATGAGGCCCAGCACCTTCCAGTTCATCTTGGGCTCCTCGATCTGCTCGAGGGCCTCTCCAGCGTCTTTCGGGCCGGCGGTGATCTGCTTTTTTGGCTTCGCCACTCCCGCTCGGTACCCCGGTCGCCACTCGGCGGCAAGCCAACATGCTCCTCAGGCCCCTGAAATGCTTATAAATGCTCAGGAAATACGGGATTTCGGCAATGCCCTTTTCCAGAGGTAAGCTAGCTCGCATAGTCGCCTAGCTGCCTATTACTTGAGCCTTATCGTTTTTTGTGAATAAATATACTAAGACTGGATCTCATTGGGGAAGTAATCAGGCATGAGCAGAAACAGACTCGGTGAGCTCCTTGTTCGCGAGAAGAGAATCAGCCTCGAGCAGCTGCGCGAAGCGCAGAAGCAGCAGAAGGACGACAACATTAGTCTGGGCTATGCGTTGGCTCGCCTCGGCGCAATCTCCGACCAGGAGATCACGGACTTTCTGAGCGAGCAGTATCGCGTCCAATCGATCGACCTCTCGGAGTACGAGATCGACCGAGAAATTCTGAAGCTGATCAGCCCTCAGGTTTGTGAGCGTCACAAGATCATCCCGGTGTCACGAGCGGGCAGCTCGCTCATCGTCGCGATGGCGGACCCGTCGAACCTCAACGCCATCGATGATGTGAAGTTCCTCACGGGCTACAACGTGGAGCCTGTCGTTTCGTCGGAAAGCGCGATCCTCGCGGCGCTCGAGAAGGCGTACGCGCAGCCGGAGATCTCCTACGAAGACATCATGGAGGGCTTCGACGAGTCGGAGATCGAAGTCGCCACGTCGGATGATGATGATGACCTCCTCGACCTTGAAAAGGCTAGCGAGGACGCGCCGGTTGTTCGGCTTTGCAACGCGATTCTGCTGAACGCGATCAAGCAAGGCGCTTCAGACATTCACGTCGAGCCCTACGAGCGCGTGCTGCGCGTCCGCTATCGCGTCGACGGGGTGCTCCACGAAGAGATGACGCCTCCGATCAAGCTCAAGAACGCCATCGCATCGCGCTTGAAGATCATGTCCTCGCTGGACATCGCCGAACGTCGTCTGCCGCAGGATGGTCGCATCAAGCTCAAGCTCGGTAAGGGCCGCGAGATGGACTATCGTGTTTCTGCCGTGCCGACTCTCTGGGGCGAGAAAATCGTCCTTCGTCTTCTCGACAAATCGAATCTGCAGCTCGACATGACCAAGCTCGGTTTCGAGCAGAAGCCGCTTGCGGATTTTCGCGACGCGATTCACCAGCCGTACGGCATGGTGCTGGTCACCGGCCCCACCGGTTCGGGCAAGACGACGACGCTCTACTCCGCCATGTCGGACCTGAACGACGTCGAGACCAACATCAACACAGCCGAGGATCCGATCGAGTTCAACTTGATGGGGATCAATCAGGTGCAGATGCACGAGGACATCGGCTTGAACTTCGCCGCGTCGTTGAGGTCGTTCCTTCGTCAGGACCCCGACATCATCATGGTCGGCGAGATTCGAGACTTCGAGACCGCCGAGATTGCGGTCAAGGCCGCGTTGACGGGCCACTTGGTCTTGTCGACACTCCATACGAACGATGCGCCCAGCACGGTCACACGTCTGCTCAACATGGGCGTTGAGCCGTTCCTCGTTACTGCGTCGGTCAACCTCGTGTTGGCCCAACGTCTGGCTCGCCAGATCTGCCAAGAGTGCAAGGTCCAGGTGCCCACCGACGAGCAGGTCCTTCTCGATGTCGGCTTCCCGGAGGACACGATCCCGGACGTGACCGCTTTTCGCGGCACAGGCTGCAAGGTCTGCAACGACACCGGCTACAAGGGTCGAATCGCGTTGTATGAAGTCATGCCGTTCAAGGATCGGCTGCGCGAAATCGTTCTGCAGGGTGGATCGACCGCCGAGGTGAAGGACGAGATGATTCGCGACGGCGTGGCGACGTTGCGCATGGCCGGGCTCAACAAGGTGCTCGCTGGCGTCACGACGATCGACGAGATCGTCCGCGTGACTGCTGCCGACCACTAGTCCCGCGCGTCGCGCCGCTACTTTTGAATCATTTGTCAACCATGCAACGGGGTTCGGGCCTCAAAGCACGATCGTTGATAGAAGCATGGGCGACTGTGGAAACAGCGGACTCTTGGTAGCTTGGAAAGCAAATCTCGAAATCATATGACATCCTATGGCCCTACATGGCACGTCACTGATTGTCATCTGGCCGTACCGGTGGTAGATCCGATCGCATGCGCATCAGCAACAGTTTCTCCGAAGGCGAGATTCAAGTTCTCGAATTCATCCTGCAAACCCTCTTGCGCGGAGGCAACCCTTCCATGGCCACCCGCAACAAAGACTTCGCGGCGGTTTACCGCAAGGTCATGACGATGAAGAAGCGGGTCGAAGAGAAGAAATCGCAAGCCAAGCTTTCGTCTTCCGTCGGCACTATTGCGGCGGCCGTCGGGGACGGTCTTCACCGCAGGGCCGGCTGACCGGGTTGACTGGTTTGGGTCCGTCACGTAACTGCGGACCGCTATGCTGACCCAGCTGATCGTCCTTCGGGGCGGACGCGTTCTCGATCCATCTCAGGGGCTCGACGAAACCGCCGATGTCGTAATCGAAGCGGGGCGCATCAAGGACGTGGGGCGCGATGCGGGGGCCGCATACCAGGCCAGCGATGATGTGCGCCTCGTGGATGCTTCTGGACGCTGGGTGTGTCCGGGCTTCATCGATTTGCACGTGCATCTTCGTGAGCCGGGACAGGAGTACAAGGAAGACATTGGCTCCGGCTTGGACGCCGCGGCGGCCGGCGGCTTCACGGCCGTCTGCCCAATGCCCAACACCAAGCCGACCAACGACACACGCGCGATCACCGAGATGATGGTCGCCCGCGCCGAAGCCCACGGCGGAGCGCGGCTGCTGCCTTTCGGTGCCGTCACCAAAGGGCAGAAAGGCGCCGAGCTCACCGAGATGGCGGACCTGCGAGACGCGGGCGCCATCGGTGTCAGCGACGACGGGGTCTGCGTGATGAACGCCGCGGTGATGCGGCACGCGATGGAGTACGCGCGCACGTTCGATCTCCTGGTGAGCCAGCACTGCGAGGATCACCACCTCACCGAAGGCGCGCAGATGCATGAAGGGGCCCGCTCCACTCGGCTCGGGCTGCGGGGTTGGCCGCGCGCCGCGGAGGACATCATCGTCGCGCGGGATTTGATTCTGGCCGAAACGACCGGCGCCCGATACCACGTCGCGCACATTTCGAGCCTCGGAGCAGTTCGCCTGATTCGGGAGGCGAAGGCACGGGGTCTGCGCGTATCCGCCGAGGTGACGCCACATCACCTGCTCTTCACGGACGAGGCGCTCCTCAGTTACGACACCTATTGCAAGGTCAACCCGCCCCTTCGCGAGGAGGCAGACCGCGAGGCCCTTCGAGAGGCACTCGCCGACGGCACGATCGACTGCATAGCGACCGATCATGCGCCGCATACCGACCTCGAGAAGGACTGCGAGTTCGAAGCGGCGTCGCTTGGGATCAACGGACTCGAGAGCGCGATTGGGTCGATGCTCCGGCTCGTACGCGACGGGGTCTTCAAGCCTCTGCGGTTCGTGGAGACGCTCTCGACCGCCCCTGCTCGATTGATCCCCGATTTCGACGGCGGCTCGCTGCGGGAGGGTCGCCGCGCGGACGTCACCCTTCTCGATCCGGAAGCGTCATGGATTCTCGACAAGGAAGCGCTACGCTCCAAGTCGCACAACACGCCCCTGCTCGGTCGCGAGCTGACGGGCAGGCCCTTCATGACGATTGTCGGGGGCAAAATCGTATACGAGCTAGAAGTATGACCAAAGAAGCACACCTCGTACTTGCTGATGGCACCCGCTTTGCGGGGCAGAGTTTCGGTGCCGAAGGCGCGGCCACCGGCGAAGCGGTATTCACGACCGGCATGACGGGCTACGAAGAGGTGCTCACCGACCCGTCCTACTGCGGTCAAATCGTCACGATGACGGCGCCTCAGATCGGCAACACCGGCGTCAACGCCGAAGACAGCGAAGCCCGGCGCCCTGCCCTGCGTGGCTTCGTCGTGCGGGAGCTGTCCGCCGTCGAGAGCAACTGGCGGACCAAAGAGTCGCTGGACGCCTATCTTGCCAAGCGCGGGATCATAGGGATTACCGGCGTGGACACGCGCACGCTCACTCGCCACATTCGGGACGTCGGGGCGCAGATGGCTGCCATCGGAACGGAAGACCCGGCGACCCTTCACGACCGCGCCAAAGCCGCACCGCCAATGACGGGCCAGAACCTCACCGGCGAGGTCACAACCCCCGAAGCCTACGAATGGACCGAGGGCAGTGGCGTTTGGGCCCAGCAACGCGAAGGTGCGCGTCCCTGGCACGTCGTGGCCATGGATTTCGGTGTCAAGCTCAACATCTTGCGCTGCCTCGTCGACGAAGGGTGCAAGGTCACGGTCGTTCCCGCCACGGCGAGTGCCACAGATGTGTTGGCGCTCGACCCCGACGGCATCTTCCTGTCCAACGGCCCCGGCGACCCAGCGGCGGTGTCCGGGGGTATTGCAACGGTGCGCGAGCTTCTCGGTCAGCGCCCGATGTTCGGCATCTGTCTAGGCCATCAGTTGATGAGCCTTGCGCTCGGCGGTCAGAGCTACAAGCTCAAGTTTGGCCATCGCGGGCTCAATCAGCCGGTCAAAGACATCAAAACCGGACGCATCGAAGTCACGACCCAGAACCACGGTTTCTGCGTCGACGTCGAATCCCTGAAGGACAACTGCGAGCTGACTCACCTCCACTTGAACGACGAGACCTGCGAAGGGATCGAGCACCTCGAGACCGGCGCCTTCAGCGTCCAGTATCACCCTGAGGCCGCCGCAGGTCCGCACGACTCACGCTACCTTTTCCGCCGGTTCACCGATGCCATCGCCCAAGCACGCAGCTGACCTCGAACGCGTCCTTTCGCGCGCTGCTGAGGAATGTGAGTCCAAACGCGGGGTGTGGTTTGGAAATGGCTTGCCACAGGCTGTGCGAGGCGCTCTCGAAGCGCTCGGCCGTAACACCACCGCCGATCTTGCGGAGCTAGCGTTCGTCGAAGTGAGCGCCGTGTCCCCGCAGGGGCGCGCAACCACGGACGCCGACCCTTCCGCACTCGGCTGCCCGGTCGTCGGGGTGAGCGCCAGCACCCTCGAAGGCCTCGGCTCGCTCATCGGGCCTCCCTGCGACGAGGGCGTCCAAATCACGCGACTCATTTGCCCGGTGGCAGTCCTCGACTTCACGCCGGACGGCATCCGCGT
>JAUXFZ010000463.1 GCA_030622585.1 Myxococcales bacterium | reverse complement strand
GGCGAGCTCGCCGTCGTGAAATACGAAGAAAACGGCTCCGAGCTGATTCATCGTCGCGGTGAGAATCTCTAGAGCTGTCATCATGAAGCCGCCGTCGCCCACGATGGCGCAGACCTGCTTGTCAGGATGTGCCAGCTTCACCCCGATGGTTCCCGGTACGCAGTAGCCCATGCAGTTGAAATCGGTCGGAGAGATGAGGTGCTTCGACTCGTACACCGGGAACTGCTCGGCCGTCAGGAACGTGTGGTTCCCGTCGTCGACCACGACATACGCATCACGATCGAGCTTCTTGCGGAGCTGCCGGAAAAAGATCCCCGGACTGACTTTCTCCTGATTGACCTTGTTGGTCCAACTCGCCAAGAACGTTTCCTTTTCTTGCCTGATGCGCTTCTCGAGTTGGCTTCGATCTGGCGGACTGACCCGCTCCTTCTTGAGCGCTTCGAGCAGGGCCTTCATGAAGAGCTCCCCATCGGCTTCAATCGCCACGGTCGCTGGGAAGTTCTTGCTGAAGACCTCAGGGTCGATGTCTGCGTGGATGAGCGTCGCTGGGACCGGCATGCCGTAGCTGCCGGTCGCGAGTTCTGCGAAACGAACCCCGACAGCCAAGAGGCAATCCACTCCCTCGAAGGCCTTGCGCGCCGCCGGCACCGACGACGGGCCGAAGCCAAAGCCGGTGTGCAGGGCGTGATCGTGTGGGAACACGCTGAGACCTTGGAGCGTCGTCGCCACCGGCGCGCCCAACAGCTCCGCGACTTCCGTGCTCCACTTGGTCGCCTCGCGCGCGCCCCAGCCAAGGTACAAGCCCGGTTGCTTCGCGTTCCGTAGCAACTGCACGGCCCGCCTAATCAGAGCAGGGTCGGGCGCGGGAGGCCTGTAGCGAGGCACAAACCTGGGAACCTCCTCGACCTCCGCCGTGAACATCTGTACGTCGACCGCGATCTCGATGAACACCGGGCCGGGGACGCCCGAGGTCGCGATCTCGTAGGCCTCGTAGATCGTCGATACGACGTCTTCGTGCTTGTCCACCAGGAACGCGGCCTTGGTGATGCCGTCGAGCACCCGTTGTTGATCGAGCTGATGAAGCTGGTACTCGTGGCCCGAGTCGCGTCGAATGCCGCCGGAGATCACCAGGAGCGGAATGCCATCGAGGTAGGCCTCGCCAATGCCGCTCATCGCGTGGGTCATGCCCGCCGCCGGGACGATCAGTAGGCAACCGATGTCGTCGCTGACGCGGCTGAGGGCTTCGCCCATGAAGCTCCCGCCCTGCTCATGTGTGACGAGCACCGGCGTGATTTGCTCGCTGCGATTGAGCTGATCGTAGATCTCGGTGTTGTGCACACCTGGGATGCCGAACGTGTACTTCACCCCGATGTTCTCGAGCGCACGCGCCGTCAACCATGCGCCGCTTTGCTTCACGGACTACCTCACACCTTGGCCGCTGTTGATCGCGCGTGCCGCGATTCGACCCGAATACACGCAGCCCCCGAGGAATGTTCCCTCGAGCGCGCGCTTCCCGTGCATCCCACCGCCCCCGAAGCCGCAGGCCTCGCCGACCGCGAACAGGTTGGGGATGGGGTTGCCTCGTTGGTCGAGGACCTTCGCATCGAGGTCCACCTGGATACCGCCCAGGCTCTTGCGTGTCAGGATCTGCATCCGGATCGCGATCAGTGGCATGGCGTCCGGGTCGACGATGGGCGCCATGTTGCAGGTGCGCAGCCGGTCTCCGAGGTATTGGCGAACGTGCGCGATGCGACGGAGCTGATCGTCGTTTTGCAACTTCGGCCCGCGCGCGATGTTGGCGTCGTAGTCGGCGATGTCCCGTTCGAGCAGCTGCGCGTCGACGTCCTTGGTGCCGGTTAGTGCGTTCATCTTGTCGGCGAGCTCGGCCACCGTGTTGGCGGTGACGAAGTCAGGGCAGTGGTCGATGAACTCTTGAACCTGCTCTCCATTGCCCTGCAGCAGACGCAAGAGGAAAGTCAGCATCTTCTTGTCGCGGACGGCAGGGTTGAATTCCGCGCCCGAAACAGCGAATTCCTTGTTGGCGATTTTGCGGTTCATCACCTGCCAGGAGTATTTCTTTTTCTCTTGGCAGATACGATCGACCAGCATCAGGGTGTCGTACGCCCCGACCAGCGGGGGGTCGACGAAGCGGCGGCCCTGATAGTTGACCCACAATGGAGACTTCGCAGGCACCAGACTCAGCCCATGGTTGGGGAAGAGTGGCTCCCAGTGCCGAACGCCTGCCGCGTAGTTCCACATCTTTTCGAGATGCGTGATGTTGGCGCCGAGCTCTTGGGCGCGGTCGAGGAGCTTACCGTCGGCTTCGAGGATCGACCCGTTGAGCATGTGCTCGGGGGGTTCGCCCCATTGGTCCCGCGGCCACACCTCGCGCACCTTGTCATGGTCGCCTGCAATCCCACCTGCGGCTATGACGACGGCGTCGCCCTTCGCTTCGAACGAACCGGCGTTGCTCGTGCCATGGCAACCGACGACTTGGCCGCCCTCTTGGGTGATGCCATCGACTCGATGGTCGAAGTGAACCTCGAGCTTCCCGGACTTCTCGTGCGCATCGAGGCGCTCGATCAGTGGCAGCACGATGCCTTCACCGGTGCCCCACACGATGTGAAACCGCGGCACCGAGTTGCCCGGTATGAAGTACCCACGCTCGGTCCAGCCGACCGCTCGGAAAATGCTCACGTCCCGTTCGGCAAGCCAGCCGCGCACCTCTTCGGTGCAACGGTTGACATAGGCCTCTGCCCACCGGTACGGCCACACGTCGTCGGGATCGAGCTCGCCGTAGCGAACCCAGTCGCTCATCGCGAGGTCGACCGAGTCTTTGATTCCGTTCTTGCGTTGCTCCGGAGAGTTGACGAAGAACATCCCGCCAAACGACAACAGGGCGAGACCGCCGTAGCGCTCGCGTGTGGCCGCGTCCAACATGACGACACGTTTGCCTGCGTCGAGCAGATCGAGCGCTGTCACCATACCCGCGAGGCCCGCGCCAATGACGACGACCTCGGCTTCATACTTAGTCGTTTCGGCCATTGAGACGCGGGAGCATAACAGAGGGCAGTAGCAGTGTCAGCGCCAGTCTCAGTCTCAGTGTCAGCGCCAGTCTCAGTGCCAGTGCCAGCGTCAGCGCCAGTGCCAGTGCCAGTGCCAGTGCCAGTGCCAGTGTCGGCGTTAGCCGCAGGTGTCGGGGTCGGTCGTGCAGCTGTCGGTGTCGCAAATCCCGATGGTGAAG
>JAUXFZ010000160.1 GCA_030622585.1 Myxococcales bacterium | reverse complement strand
GATATCGTGATCGCCGCGGTGGGCCGTCCGAACCTCGTCAAAGGCGATTGGATCCAAGACGGCGCGGTGGTCATCGACGTCGGTATCAACCGCCTCGAGGACGGCACGCTCACCGGCGACGTCGACTTCGCGGGTGCCCAAGAACGCGCTGCATACATCACCCCGGTCCCAGGCGGTGTGGGCCCCATGACCATCGCCATGCTCCTGAGCAACACCGTAGACGCCGCCGAAGCCCGTATACTCTAGGTGAGTTTCTCGATGAGGCGGTCTAGCTCGTCGAAGCTCGAGTAGCTGATTCGAACTTGGCCGCGCTCCTTACCGCTCTCGTGAATTTTGGTTGACGAGCCGAGGGCGCGAGAGAGGCGGCTTTCGAGGTCGCGAACGTTGGCGCTCTTGGCGGGCTTGTGGGGGGAAGCACTGGCCTCGCCCCGGGCCAGACGCCTTGCCTGACGCTCGGCCTCTCGGACGCTCCAGCCCTTGGACACGGCGTTGTGAGCGAGCTTCTTCATGATCGAGACGCTAGGAGCGGAGAGTAGGGCGCGGCCGTGGCCTTCGGTGAGGTCGCCGTTTTCAATCAGATCCATCACGTCGTTGGGGAGTTTCAACAACCGTAGGGCGTTCGCGATGGTCGAACGCTCCTTGCCAACCTTGGTCGCAATTTCTTCCTGCGTGTGCCCGTAATCGTCGACCAAGCGTTGAAACGCTCGCGCGGTCTCCATGGCATTCAGGTCTTCACGCTGCAGGTTCTCGACGAGCGCAGCTTCGAACGCCGCTTCGTCGCCGAGCTCGTGCAAGAAGATCGGAACTTCCTTCAGGCCGGCTTGTTGTGCGGCCCGCCAGCGGCGCTCACCGGCAATGATCTCGAGCCCGCCGGACGGCCGCTGGCGCACCAGGATGGGCTCGAGCACGCCGTGCTCGCGAATCGACGCCGCGAGCTCCGCCAAGCCCTCCGCCCCGATTCGCCCGCGAGGCTGCATGCGCCCCGGGTGCAGGTCTTCGATGGCCGCAGTGCTGTTCGCGGAGCGCTGCGAGGCGGGCGGCGCTGGCGGAAGCAATCCGTCCAACCCGCGCCCCAGACGTCTTCGCGCCACTACGCTGCTGCCTCCAGATCGTCGAGCAACTCGCGGGCCAAGTTCAAATACGTGTATGACCCCCGCGAGGAAGCGTCGTACAAAATGACCGGTTTGCCATGAGAAGGCGCCTCCGCGAGCCGCACGTTACGCGGAATGATCGTGTCGTAGACGCGAAAGTGACGACGCACTTCAGCTGCCACTTCATTGGCGAGGTTGTTCCGAGAATCAAACATCGTGAGCAGCACGCCATGAATCTTGAGGCGTTCGTTGACTGACGCGCGGACACGCTCGATAGTCCCCACGAGCTGCGACAACCCTTCGAGCGCGTAGTATTCGCACTGAAGCGGCACCATCACCATGTCCGCCGCCGTCAGCGCGTTGATCGTCAGCATGCCGAGCGACGGAGGACAATCGACCACGATGAAGTCGTAGTCGTCGCGCACGGCGTCGAGCGCGTCGCGCAATCGAGTTGCACTGTCATCGACTTGAAGAAGGTCGCGTTCTGCTCCGACGAGATCTTGGGTCGCCGAGATCACGTGCAAGTACGGCATCTCTGTCTCGTAGATCACGTCCGCGGTTTCGACTTCACCGAGCAAGAGCTCGTACGAGCCTTCCTGCTCCTCGTCTCCGGGGCGGCACCCAACCCCGGTCGAGGCATTGCCCTGCGGATCCAGATCGACCAACAACACGCGCTGCTCCGCCACGGCCAGGCTGGCGCCTAGATTGACGGCCGTTGTCGTTTTCCCCACACCGCCCTTTTGATTGGCGATCGCTACTATCCGGCTCATGGATTTCGTCTACCAGCGCCGGTGCACGGTTTCAATCTAGTCTGTTTTTTTGCCATCTCGATCCCGCTGGGTAGGGTGTGCTGCAGTGTAGGATAAAGTAGTCAGTTGCCATACCTGCCTAGGTTGGCGAGCCGGCAAAAAGGGAGGGGACATGCGCCCTAGAGGACCAAAGAGCTATCAGAACATGGCCGAATTCGAGCGCGAAGAATTGCGCCGGCATCACAAGGCCGGATGGTCTCTCGACGATCTCTATTCGGAGGCGACCTTCGAACCTGGCGAGGACGACTCGCTCAAGAACGACGAGCCGAAAGAGCTCGACTTCGACTTCTAGTCGGCCCGACCGCGCGTCGCCCCAGTCAGTCGTCAGTCCAGCGGACCGCCGCCAGGCTGCAGCGTGTGCTGCTCGTGGCCGTAGTTGGCGTTGTTGTGCTGGGTCGGTCCGATGATTCCCTCGGCCATCGACCAGAGTAGAGCAAACGCGAGAGCGAGGGTCACGAAGCTCAGGACGATGAGCCGGGGCCCCGTCCAAAACGCCTCTTGCTTCGCTCTGCGAGCGGCCACCGCATCGCTCATTGGGACGTTGTTGTACGTGTCTGCCATGAAAAAAGCCCTGTAAACCCTCTCGGACCGGCTATTTAGTGCCATCCGGACGACGCGTCAAACCAGTCGCGAAGCGGCGCAAACTCGACAATTCGCGACGCCGTCTTACAACGGCTACGACCCGGCGCTTGAGGAATCCCTATGTCTGCTATCGAGCTCATGAGCCCACGCATGCTCGCGGACATGCGGGCTTCCTGCCAACTGGCAGCGGACTGCCTGACGGCGGTCGGAGGGATCGTCCGCCCAGGACTCGCGACCAACGAGATCGACGCGTTCGTACACGAGTACATCTCCTCGCGCGACGCCTACCCGTCGCCCCTAAACTACAAGGGCTTCCCGAAAAGCGTCTGCACGAGCATCAACGACTGCGTGTGTCACGGGATCCCGGGGGACCAGGTGCTGGAGGACGGTGACATCGTCAACGTGGATGTCACCACGTACCTGCCGAAGGAGCATGGTTACCACGGCGACACGAGCGTGACCTTCTACGTGGGCGAGCCCAGCAAGGAAGCCATCTTGGTCACAGAGACCGCCCGCCGTTGCCTCGAGCTCGGCATCGCCGAAGTAGGCCACGGCAAGCGCATCGGCGACATCGGCGCCGCGATTCAAGAGTACGCAGAGGGCAAGGGTTGCTCGGTGGTCCGTGACTACGTTGGACACGGAGTCGGCCGCGAGTTTCACATGCCGCCGCAGATTCCGCATTTCGGACAGCGTGGCAAGGACAAGCGCATGAAGGCCGGCATGGTGTTCACCATCGAGCCGATGATCAACATCGGCGGCTACCAAACCGAGGTGATGGACGACGAGTGGACCGTACTCACGATGGACCGTTCGCTCTCGGCGCAGTTCGAGCACACCATCCTGGTGACCCGCGACGGCGCGGAGGTGCTGACCTCCCGCAAGGGGATCGCCACCAACAGCGAAGACAAGCCCTGGTCCGACGTCGGTCCGCTGTCATCGCCGGCAGCCTGGCGCGCCAAACAAGAAAAAACGGGCTGACGGCTCAGTGGCCAGCCCGTCCTAGCGAGAATCCGGCGCGTCCGACACGTAGAGGTCTCCGCGGTCTTCGCGGACGTAGAGTCGTTGTAGCGTCAACCCTTCGCACGGCCCATCCACGCAGTAGCCGTCGTGCAAACGGTACGTCGCGCCGTGCGTTCCGCAAATCAGGTGCGCGCCATCCTCGCTCAGCAGCCCGCCGGTCCCACCGTCGAGTGGCACGGGAAGATGCCGGCATAGGTTGCGGTAGGCCACGATGTCACCGCTCTCGTCCCGAAGCAGCAGCGCCAACACAGGAAGGCCGTCGGCATCGAGCCCGAGCCGCGCCGTGCGCACCGTTCCGTCGCGCAGATCCTCTTCACGGCACACCCAAGCCTCCAACGCGGTCAATCCTCCCCGATTTGGACGTATGTCCCGCGCGCGGGGACGGAGACGAGGTCCCGACGTGGCAACCACAAGCCGGTGAGCCAGCCGCCATACACGCAGCCCGTATCGAGGCCCACCGAATGCGGCCGGTTTTGAAGCCCGCGAATCGCGTCGTGTCCAAACACCACCAGCCGAGGCCCGGGCCACAGTGAGGCCCACGGGGTGCCCTCGTCGTAGTCTTTCGATGAGTTCCCGTCGGCGAGAATGCTGCGCATGTTCATCAAGTCGTACGGATCTTGGTCTTCGAGCGGCAGGTCGGGCAGCAGGCCGGCATGCACGACGAGGGCATCGTGCTCGGGAAGCTCGAGCCAGAGCGGGAGGGCCGCAAGCCACTGCCAATCGTCCTCTTCGAGCTCATCAGCCACCGTCTGATGGGCGGACCTGAGGATGGGAAGCTCGTCGCCAGCGCACTTCGCGTCCCACCACCTTAGGCAATGCTGGTCGTGGTTTCCGCGTACCGCGAGCGCCCCCAGCTTCCTCACCAACCGAACAACTCCCAGCGAATCCGGCCCCTTGGCCACCAAATCTCCGACGAGCACCAACCGGTCGCCCTGTTCCCAGCCCGACTCCTCGAGCAGGTCCTCGAGCTCCTCGCGGCAGCCGTGCACGTCTCCTACGATGAGGGTACGGGTGGTCATATCCCGATCTTGGGCGTGTCCCCCAAAGAATCCAAGTTCATGAGGGCCTGAACCCGTTGACACGCTGCCCAAACCGGCAATACAGGCGTCTTCATGATCAAAGAAGGCCGCAAGGCCCCCGCGTTCAACTTGCCCTCATCCACGGGCGACAAACTGGCCCTCAAAGACCTCGCGGGCAAGTACGTCATCGTCTATTTCTACCCCAGGGGCAACACGCCGGGTTGCACGACCGAGGCCAACGACTTCAACAAGGCATTGCGCAAGCTCAAGGCGCGCGACGCGGTGGTCGTCGGCGTCAGCAAAGATTCGATCGACTCGCATTGTAAGTTCGCTGACAAATACAAGCTGAAGTTCCCGCTCCTGAGCGACCCCGACGGAAAGATGATCGAGAGATACGACGCATGGGGCGAGAAGAACCTGTACGGCAAGAAGTCGATGGGGATCCTTCGTTCGACGGTGCTGATCGGACCGGACGGGAAGGTGATCAAGCACTTCCCGAAGGTGAAGGTCAACGGACACGTCGACGCGGTCATCGAAGCGCTCGACGGCGCCCGTAGCGATTGACACTCGGGAGTGTACGAGCGCATGGTTCCACTGCGATGAGCGAGCCCAGCCCCCTGCCCATGACGGAGGTCCCGCAAGCGCTGGACCCCAGCTTCCGAATTGAGCTGCCCAATTTCGAGGGGCCGCTAGACCTACTCCTGCATCTGATTCGCAAGCACGAACTCGACATCCTCGACCTGCCTATCTCGTTCATTACCGACAAATACCTGGAATACCTGGGCTTGATGGAGACGCTCAACCTCGACATCGTCTCGGAGTATCTCCTGATGGCCGCGACTCTGGCGCACATCAAGAGCAAGATGCTGCTGCCGCGTCCGCCCGAGGACCAGGACGACGACGACCTCGATCAGCTCGACCCGCGCGCCGAGCTAATTCGGCGTTTACTGGAGTACCAGAAGTACAAGACGGTCGCCGCAGATCTGGGTGAGCGCGCGATCGCCGGCCGAGACGTGTTCTCACGCGGCACCCCAGCGCCAACCGCCGATGGGCTCGCGCCGTTGGCCCAAGTGAGTGTCTTCAAGTTGATCGACGCCCTCAAGAAGATCGCGAACCGCGTCAACGCAACCATCTCCCTCGAGGTCGATGCAGAGCGGATGACGATTCAGGAACGTATCGGCGGGCTGGTGGATTTGCTTCGTGAGCGCCGCCGGTGTCGCTTCGACGAGCTCTTCGAAGACGTCAGCACTTCGTATGATCTCGTCGTCACATTCCTGGCGCTGCTCGAGATGGCGAAGATGCGATTGGCGAGCATCTATCAAACCGACCACGAAGAGCCGATCTACCTCGAGTACACGCTGCTCGACGCGACCGGCGAACCCATGGTGCCCGCGGACGTGGAGCAGCCAACGAGCGATGTGGTAGACACGGGCGAGGAAATACGAGAATCGGTGGTCGTGCCGGCCGGCACCCATCGCGCTTACGGATGGAGCGAGGACGAACGAGAGCCATGACCCAAACGCAAGCGCAGACCGACAACGACGCCTCGGAAAATGGAGCGAGTGCGCCGATTGCGCCCAGCAGTGAGACGTTGAAAAACGTCCTGGAGAGCCTGATCTTCGTCTCGGCCAGTCCCGTAACCCCTAAGAAGCTCGCGAGGG
>JAUXFZ010000482.1 GCA_030622585.1 Myxococcales bacterium | reverse complement strand
GCTGATGGCCCGCTACCCGGAGCTCGTCGATTCGATGGCCAAGGTCGCGAACGAGCGCGACGATGCGTTCTTCTTCGCCTGGGCCGACATCATGATGGGCGAGGCGCCATGGAGTGAGTTCCTGAAGCCCAAATTGGCCCTTCCGTTGGCTGCGGCTGCGATTCGCGAGCTCTGGGCTCAGCGCTGGTCGCCAATGCGAGGGCGGGTCGCCACGACGGGCGCGTAACAGCTGCTACCCTCAGTCCTGCTCGATGCGATACGAAGGACAGATCTACAGGCCTCCCAGCGAGGCCGACGCATACATCCTGCAGGCAACGATCGGCTGTTCGTGGAATCACTGCACGTATTGCGACATGTATCGGGACAAGAGCTTCCGGGTGCGGGACCTCGAAGAGACGCTCGAAGACATTCGCACAGCGGGACGGAGCTTCGGAGGTACGGTCACGAAGGTGTTCGTCGCCGACGGCGACGCCCTCGTGCTCGACCTCGAGCATTGGGAAGCTATTCTCACGGCCTGCCGCAACGCGTTTCCGAGCTTGAAGCGCGTGAGTGCGTACGCCACCGCAATCAACCTGAACGGGAAGAGCGGGGATGAGCTGAAACGACTTCGCGAGCTTGGGCTGTCCCTCCTTTACATGGGTCCCGAGACGGGTGACGACGTCACCTTCAAGCGCATCGCGAAGGGCTCCAACTTCGAGGAGCACGTGCAAGCGGCCAAGCGGGCGCACGACGCGGGGATGAAGGTGTCCGCGATCTTTCTACTCGGCGCCGGCGGAACGGAACGAACCGAAGAACACGCGGAGGGATCGGCCAAGCTGATCACCGAAATGGACCCAGAATTTGTCTCCGCACTCACGCTGACGATCGTCCCGGGCACTCCTATCGCCAAGATGCAGGCCCAGGGCAAGTTCACCCTCCCCTCGGTAACTCGCATGCTCGAGGAGCTCCGAACGATCGTTTCGCACGCTGCCCCCACGAACGCAGTCTTCCGCACCAACCACGCATCGAACTACCTGCCCCTGGCCGGTCGACTGCCCCAGGACCGTGACCGCATCGTGGCGGTGCTGGATAAGGCAGTAGCCGGAGACATCCCGCTCCGACCTGAACGGTCGCGGGGCCTCTAGACAGCCTTGACGGGCGGTTGAGCAAACGCGGGCGTCGCCGGGACTCTGCGCGATCGGGGTTCAACGTCGGCACGTTCAGTGGTACTCACTCGGCATGCGTATTCGTCTAGCTCCGCTCCTCGTGGTCCTCTCACTCGGCCTCGCTCTACCCGGTTGCGGAGATGGCGGTGGTGGCGATAGCGGGGGTGGCGGTGATGAGGACTTCATCGAGGACGATTTGGAGCTGCAGAGCGGCGCTCGGGTGGTGGAAGCATCGCTTCGGGATGAAGCGCTCGTGAGCAGCGACGAGGCGGCAGGCGAGTATGTGTTCGACGCCGCCGCGCTCGCGTCCGCCGGCATCGAGATCGAGAGCGGAAACGTACTTCTCATCGCGGAACAGGCCCTCATCCGCGTCGCATCCGCGACACCCCGAGCCGGCGAGCTGGTCGTCATGGGCGAACCCGCAACCCTTCCCGATCTCGTGGACAACGGGGTCCTGGCGTGGGACCTCGAGCTCGGGACCGAAGGCACGCCCGCGCCCGTGCTGCTGATCGGCGACAAAGTGATCGCGCCCAAAGGCGGGGGCCTCTCCGGAGGCAGCATCGACTATTCCACCGAGGTGGACGGCTTCAAGATTTCCGTGAAGGTCACGCCGGACTCGAACGCGGGTCAGCTTCGGGTTGTCATTCAAATCGAGCGTGGCGTCGGTAGCGCTGTAGATTTCCGCGCTGTCGCGACCGGTACCGTGCGATTGTTTCGGCACGTGCTCGACATGGGCATCCGCGGAGGGGTGACCGAAAACTGGGGCTTTGCGACGCGCAACTTGGAGTTCAACGTCGAAGTCGAACTCGCGGGAGCCAACGCCGGAACCGCGTCGACGACGCTCGTCCTGCCCGGCCCGTTTCAGCTGCGCTTTCCGATTCCTACGACCCTGCCGTTGGGACTCAACGTGGCCGTGACGTTCAATTTGCTCGCTGAGGTCCAACTGCCGGCCCTTGCCAGTGCCTCGACGCAGTTTGACGCAAGCTTTCGCTATCAAGGCTCTGCCGGTTTCCGCCGGACGGGAACGGCGGGGTTCACGACCGAGGGCAGCAATGGCGCAACGACCCTCGAGATCTCCGACCCCAACACCGTGGCCTCGTCGGGGCCGGTAGGGTTTACGCTCGCGTTCTCCGCGCCACGAATCGCGCTCAACGCGCTCGCCGACCAAGTGACCGCCCGGCTGGACAATATCTACTCGATGGCGGGCCAGCTCCGGGGGGATCCACTGTCCGGCCTTTGCATCGAAAGCGGGGCCCAACAGGCGCTCCAGGGCACTGTCACGGCGGGATTCTTCGGCATCGACCTCGCGGAGTTCAA
This sequence comes from Myxococcales bacterium, assembly GCA_030622585.1. GTDB lineage: Bacteria > Myxococcota_A > Polyangia > Polyangiales > Houyiibacteriaceae > SG8-38. The sequence continues at coordinate 562 of JAUXFZ010000482.1, read as the reverse complement.
GCACACGTTCTCCACGAAGGACCTCTTCAAGGACACAGGCGACTGCCCCGAATAGGCCCATGACTCGCTTGCGCATGGGCCCCAATTGGCCGTATGAATCGCCCCTATGACGATGATGCGGAAACTGGGCGTAGCGCTGGCGCTGTTGGTGACGTTGCTCTTCGCGGGGACGCTCTATTACTTCATGCCTCGCGCGACCAAGGTGCAGGTCACAGGGACCGAGGTCAAACGAATGGACAGCAAGGACCCGACGACCGGGAAGCACCGGAGTCGGGACGTTCGATTCATCTACGCCACGAACCAAGACACACAGGAAGCGATTGTCTTTCGGAACGAGGACAACGGTTGGTACTTCAAGTTCGATGCGGGCGACATCGCAGCCGAGGCATCGAAGCTCGCCAAGGACGAACGCGATGAGACGGCGCTGCTGAAGTACTACGGGGTGCGGATCGCGATCTTCGACTCGTACCCCAACGTCCTTTCCTTGAAGGAAGTCGAAGCGGACTACGTGTACGTGCCCTGGGTCAACATGATCGTTCTGCTCGTGTTGCTGATCCTGTTC
>JAUXFZ010000151.1 GCA_030622585.1 Myxococcales bacterium | reverse complement strand
CGCCTGGTAGAACATATTCAAGAACGAGGGAAGACTGTCGTGTGGGTTGCGCACGAGGTACACGAACGCCGCATCCGGGAACTTCTCGTGAATGGAACGGACGCGGGTCGAGAAAAACACGTTCTTGTTCAAGAAGCGCTTCCCGTCGGTCTCGAACAGGTGACGCTTGATCGTGTTCTCGTAGGAGTCCATGTACGCGCGCCGCTGCTCATCCGGTTGACGGTCGATCCACGTTTGGCTCGGCAGGTCGTCCATGAACGGGAAGAGCAGTCCGGTCGTGGGTGACTCGAGGCTCCATAGGAGCGTGCACACATCTTCCTCGGCCTGGTCGAGGCTGAGGTGGTGGACTCCCTGCCAACGGCTCTCGAGGGGTCCGTTGAAGAAGTCATACGCGTGGTTGAGCACGGAGCCGACGCTGGTCTGGGCAAGGTCGATCAGTCGTTTGAAGGCCTTGGTGGCCGTGATCGAAGGGAAAATCGTTTGGTAGAGCTTCACCGTGGTGAAGACCTCGTCGTCTAGGCTGATCAGGCGGTGGACGAGTGTGGTGCCGCTGCGCGGATTGGCGAAGACAAAAACCGGCCGCTCGACCTTCTGTTCGCGGTACTCAGGGTACAGGACCTCGTCGAGCGCGCGGAAGGCGACCACAGTCTGACGGAGCCCCAGGTAGATCGGCGCAATCCAAGCGGTGGTCACGAGTCGGCCGACGGTCGGCTTCTTGAAGAGGACGCTTCCGATTTCTCGGAGGCCCCGTTTGTTGATGTACATGGTCGTTCCCCGTGAGAGGGTCTCTGACTTGCCCACGCCCAGTGTAGGGTCGATGCAGGAAATTGCTGGCAAAACCCGGCGAACGGTGCGCCGGTTCAGTTGAACGGTCTCGGCTTCCCGGTGAGCGGAGGCCCTATTCGTCCGTCACGCAGCCTTCGGATGCCGACTTCACATTTTTGATGTACTTGTAAAGTGTGCCGCGCTTGGCCTTGAGCTCGGGCGCTTGCCAACGGGCGCGCCGCTCCGCCATCTCGGCCTCGCTCACCTCGAGATCGATGAAACGCTTCTCGGCGTCGATGGCGATGATATCCCCGTCTTGCACCAGGGCGATCGGGCCACCCTCCTGTGCTTCGGGCGTGATGTGCCCGATGATGAAGCCGTGAGAGCCTCCGGAGAACCGGCCGTCCGTGATGAGGGCGACGTCCTGCCCGAGTCCGGCGCCCATGATCATGGATGTCGGTGACAGCATCTCGGGCATCCCCGGTCCGCCCTTCGGGCCTTCGTAGCGAATGACGATGACCTGACCCTTGTTGATCTCGCCGCGCTCCATCGCTGCCAGCATGTCCTCTTCGCAATCGAACACCTTCGCGGGCCCCTTGAAGTGGAAGCCTTCCTTGCCCGTGATCTTCGCCACGGATCCCTCAGGCGCGAGGCTGCCTCGAAGAATCGTCAGGTGACCGGTCTTCTTGATCGGTGTGTCCCAAGAATGGATGACGTCTTGTCCCTCCGAGAGGTCGGGAAGATCCGCAAGATTTTCCGCGAGCGTCTTGCCGGTGACCGTAAGACAATCGCCATGCAGCGCCCCGTGCGCCAGTAGATACCGCAGCACTCCGGGGGTTCCGCCTACGTTGTGCAGGTCCTCCATCACGTACTGCCCGCTCGGCTTGAGGTCTGCGAGAAACGGTACGCGATCGCTGATGGTCTGAAAGTCGTCGATCGTCAGGGGAACATCGACGGCGCGCGCCATCGCCACCAAGTGCAACACCGCGTTCGTCGAACCGCCGAGCGCCATGACCGTCACCATGGCGTTCTCGAACGCTTCGCGCGTCATGATGTCCCGCGGCTTGATGTCTCGTTCGAGAAGGAGCTTGATCGCCTCGCCTGCGCGCAGGCATTCCTCCTGTTTTGCAGGGTCTTCCGCGGGCGTCGACGAGCTGTAGGGCAGCGACATCCCCATCGCCTCGATCGCCGAAGCCATCGTGTTCGCGGTGTACATTCCGCCGCAGGCGCCTGCACCCGGGCACGCGTGCTCGATGATGTCGAGACGCTTGCTCTCGTCGATCGAGTGTCCGAGGAGCTCGCCATACGATTGGAACGCCGACACGACATCGAGCTTCTCGCCATCGCTTCCGTGTCCCGCGCGAATCGTTCCCCCGTAGATCATCAATGACGGGCGGTTGAGTCGGCCGATGGCGATCATGCAGCCCGGCATGTTCTTGTCGCAGCCCGGTATCGAGATGTTCGCGTCGTACCACTGCGCGGCCATCACGGTTTCGATCGAGTCGGCGATCAAGTCTCGCGATTGAAGCGAGTAGCTCATGCCGTCCGTCCCCATCGACATTCCATCGGACACGCCGATGGTGTTGAAGCGCATGCCGATGAGACCTGCATCGACGACGCCGCGCTTTACGACGGCAGCGAGGTCGTTGAGGTGCATGTTGCAGCTGTTGCCCTCGTACCAAACCGCCGAGATGCCGACCTCGGCTTTGTCCAAGTCGGCGCGCGACAGGCCGGTTGCGTGCAACATGGCTTGCGATGCGCCCTGGGACGGTGGCTGGGTGATTCGGCTGCTGTACTTGTTGAGTTTTCTGCTCATTGGGGCTGCGGAGTCTAGCACTCGGAGGGGCGGGCTCGGCCAGGGTTTCGGTTGGCTTGACCGGTTGCGGCCTTGGTCCTACGTCTGTTCAAGAAAATTTGAACAAACTGAGTGAACAGAGTGCCCACGGCTGCTGCAAAACGACAAGACCTCAATGATTCTCAGCCCTTGTGGCGTGAGGCCGAGCTGAAATCAGCCGATGCGATGGGGCGTTTGATGGAGTTTTGGGGCTTTCGACGCCACATGGGTCGCCTCTGGACGATCCTGTACCTGTCCCCAGACCCGATGACGACGACCGAGCTCGCGGACATCCTTCAGCTCAGCAGTAGCGCGGTGAGCTTGTCGCTCGGGGAGTTGGTGCATTGGGGCGCGGTGCGCAAGACCTGGCGTCCGGGAGAACGAAAAGACTTTTACCAAGCGGAAAGCAGCGTTTGGAAGCTCCTTCGCCGTGTGTACGAGCGCCGCGAGCTCAACCTCATCCGCGAGGCCATCGACGCTTTTGGGGAGGCGCAGCGGCAGCTCGCCGAGACCCGGAGCCTGCTTGGGCAGGAGGAGCGGCGTCGCGTCGACTACATGCGCAAGCGACTTTCACGGCTGACTGCGCTATCTAGGGCGGGCGAACGCCTGGTTCGGTTGCTGGTTGCGGGCCGAATGATCAACCCGGCCGATCTGCAATCGGCGGAAGAAGAAGAGTGATGCACCAGGGGACACCCGACGGAGCCGAGCGATGTCGTTGATAGCGGCGGTCCGCTCGGAGTCCTCGTCCGACGTGCTCACGAGCCTCCAGGCTGTGTGCGATTCGCAGGGGCTCGATGACCTTTCGGCTCGCTTGGCTGACCTTGCCGACTTGGTGAAGTGGGACATGGCCGCTCTCGAGGAGGGTATTCAAGGCCTTCGCCCGGGGGACAGCGTCGTTCATAAGAGTGCGCACCACTTGGTAGGGATCGCGGGCAAGCGGCTACGGCCGATGTGCGTCGCGCTTGCTTCACAACTGGGCAGCGGCCTCGACGAGCGCACCCGCGAGTTCGGAGTAGCGGTCGAGCTCGTCCATTGCGCGACACTGCTCCATGATGATGTCGTCGACACGGGCGATCAGCGCCGAGGCGCTCCTTCGGCCCGCACCCTCTACGGCAACGCGGCTTCGATTTTCGCCGGTGACTGGCTGCTGGTCGATGCGCTTCGCCGCGTGCGCACCGCCGAAATGCCCGACGTTCTGATTCGACTGCTCGACATCATCGACGAGATGATCTTCGCCGAGGCGATCCAGTTGGAGAACCGCGGTCGCATCGATGCCCGCATGCGCACGTACATGCAGGTCGTCGAAGGCAAGACGGCCGCCTTGTTCCGTTGGGCGATGTTCGCCGGCGGTCGCGCGGGCGGCCTCGATACCGACGCCTGCAGGTCGCTCGAAGAGTACGGCCTCCACCTCGGAGTGGCGTTTCAGCTGATCGACGACCATCTCGACTACGCCGGCGATGGCGCGACGATCGGGAAGTCGCCGTTTGCGGATCTGCGCGAAGGGAAGATGACTCACCCCGTGATCGTCGCTCTAGAGCGAGACCCTTCGCTCAGGCCTGTTCTCGAAGAGCTGGTCGCGAACCCCTTGGACGACATTCCAGAGGACGCGCGGTCGCGCTTACTGTCGGCGCTCGATCGCACGGGCGCCCTCGAGTCGACGCGCGAGCTCGCCGTGCACAAGGCTGACGCCGCTTGCTTGGCGCTAGAGGGTCTGCCCGACAGCCGCGCGCGAGACGCACTGATTACGGTGGCGCGAGCCACGGTTCACCGGGAGTCCTAGCGAGCAACGAAGAAAGATGCATTGATGTCCAAGCAACCACCCACCGTGACGAGCCGGATCCCAGGCTTCTACCGCGAGCATGTCGAACAACGGCTTCGAACCATCCTCGAGACCGGCTTGCTTTCCGCAGACTCCGTTCAGCACTTGCAAGACGGCGGGCGCCTCACGCTCGAGGTTGCCGACCGCATGAGCGAGAACGTCATCGGGGTGCACGGTCTGCCTCTCGCGGTCGCCCTCAATTTCCGCGTGAACAACAACGACGTGCTGGTCCCGATGGCCGTCGAAGAGCCCTCGGTGGTTGCTGCCGCATCGAACGCCGCCCGTCAGGTGCGGATGACTGGCGGATTCTTCGGCGAGGCTACCGCTCCGATCATGACCACTCAGGTCCAGTTCGACGACGTACCCAATCCGCGCGACGCGAAGACGCGTGTAGAAGCCGAGCGCGAGCTGATTTTCCAGATCGCAGACGAAGCGATCCCAGGCATGGTGACGCGCGGTGGTGGCTGCCGTGATCTCGATGTACGCGTGCTCGACGAGGATCAGGGCGTATTGGTCGTGCACCTCTACGTCGATGTCGGCGACGCGATGGGCGCCAACGTGGTCGACGCCGTCGCCGAAGCGGTTGCCCCACGAATTCGCGAGCTCACGGGCGGCACCGTGGGCCTGCGTATTCTAAGCAACCTGCCGCTGCGCCGTCGCGTCCAGGTGCGTTGCGAGGTGAGTGCCGATGCCCTGGGCGGGCCGGATCTGGCGGACGGCATCGTCAAGGCCAGCCGATTCGCTGAGCTCGATCCCTTCCGCGCGGTCACCCACAACAAGGGGGTGATGAACGGCGTCGATGCCGTTGCCCTCGCGATGGGTCAGGACTGGCGCTCGATCGAAGCGGGGGCGCATGCCTTCGCGTCCGTGACCGGAACCTACAAGCCGCTCGTGGTGTGGACCCGGACCGACAGTGGCGTCCGCGGAGAGCTCGACATGCCGATGGCCGTCGGAACCGTCGGTGGCTCGACCCGAGTTCATCGTGGGGTCCGCGCCGGCTTCGAGCTCATGGGTGTGACGAATGCTGGTGAGCTGGCCATCGTCATGGGCGCCGCCGGGATGGCCTCCAACTTGGCAGCGCTTCGGGCGCTTGCGGGCGAGGGGATTCAGCGCGGCCACATGCGTCTGCACTCGCGAAAGCAAGAGGTGCAGGAGAACGCCCGGCTTCAGGCCAAGAAGGTCGAACGAGGTGCTCAGTGAGCGAATCGGCTCACCAGACGCCGTCGCCCAACCCAGGTTCTGGGCAGATGTTCGACCAGATCGCAGGCCGTTACGACATGTTGAACAGGGTCATGTCGATGGGCATCGACCAGTCGTGGCGTCGCAAGACGGTGGACGCGATGGCGCTCCCGGCGGGAGCTCGTGTTCTCGATCTGGCGACGGGGACGGGCGACCTCGCCCTCATGATCGCTCGAATGCACAGCGACGCGCACGTGGTGGGCAGCGACCCTTCCAAGCGCATGCTGGAAGTTGGGGTCGAGAAAGTGACGCGGAGCGGCCTCGCCGAGCGGGTAGAGCTCGAGGTGGGTGACGCGCAAGCCCTTCGTTACGACGACGATTCGTTCGATGGGTGCTGCATCGCTTTTGGAATTCGCAACGTTCCGGATCGAAGCGCAGCGCTCGCGGAGATGGCGCGGGTGACCCGGCCGGGCGGCCGAGTCGCGGTGCTGGAGCTTGGCGAGCCGAGCGTGGGCTGGCTCAGTCCCATCGCTCGCTTTCATGTTCGCAAGGTCATCCCACGGATTGGCGGAATACTGTCCGGCTCGAACGAGTACAAGTACCTGCAGGAATCGATTGCTGCGTTCCCGCCCGCCGACGAGTTTGCGGAGCAGATGCAGGCTGCCGGGCTGAACGTCATCGACGTGAAGCCGCTGACGTTTGGCGCATGCACCTTGTTCGTCGCCGAGCCGCTCGGGGGCGCGTCATGAGGTCTCAAGCCGCAGCCTTTGCCTTCGAGG
>JAUXFZ010000038.1 GCA_030622585.1 Myxococcales bacterium | reverse complement strand
GGCAATCTCCAAAGGCCTCGCACACGGCCTCGGTTGCGCCACGTCCAGCGTTCTCCATCAGCAGCAGACCGGCGACTCCGAGCTCCTTCATGGCCGCGCGATCAACGTCGCGCGACTCGTCGCGTGTGAAAAGCGGTTGCACGAGTGGATTATGCCCTAGACCGCTCTCGTCACAAAGTGACGACGTCCGTCGCCAAATCCGTGGCCGCGACGGAACGGCTGGCCAAAACTCTCGCAATTGTTGCTTGGCACGGACCCTGCTTGGCCCTCGCCGCACATGGAGGAGAGCTCATGAGCGCCAGCGAGGAACACGGGCCCCTGGCTTGGATGGCCAAGAACCGAATCGCGTCAAACGTGCTCATGCTGATCCTCGTCGTCGGCGGTGTCGTCGCGCTTGGAACGAGCATCAAGCAAGAGGTCTTCCCCGAGGTTGAGCTGGAGCAGGTGGTCGTGGCCGTGCCGTACCCGGGCGCCAGCCCAGAGGAAGTCGAGAAGGGGATCGTGCTGGCCGTCGAGGAGGCCGTACAAGGCGTTGACGGCGCGAAAGACGTGCGCTCGGTGGCGAGCGAGGGCTCCGCGATCGTGACGATGCAGCTGCTGCTCGGTACCGACAGGCGGCAAGCGCTCAGCGACGTCAAGAGCGCGGTGGACCGAATCTCTTCGTTCCCGGCCGATGCCGAGCGGCCGAGCGTAAAACTGCTCTCCACCCGGCGACAGGTGATTTCTCTCGTTCTCTACGGAGACGTGGAGGAAGGCACTCTGCACACGGTCGCGAATCGCGCTCGCCGGGACCTGCTCCGCGACAAGCGCATCACCAGCGTCGAACTGTCCGGCGTTCGCCCCCCCGAGATCGGCATTGAAGTTCCTCAAGCGAATCTGCGCAAGCACGGACTGACCCTGTTCGGCATCGCGCAACGCATCCGGGCCGCCTCAGTCGAGCTGCCGGGCGGTTCGGTGCAGACCGAGGCGGGCGAGGTGTTGCTCCGCACCGCCGAAAGGCGCGACGCCGGACATGAATTTGCCAACATCGTGGTTCTGAGCCGGCCCGACGGGTCGCAGGTACGGGTCCGGGATATCGCGCGCGTGAAAGACGGGTTTCGCGTGAACCATCAGAAGGCCACCTTCGACGGCAAGCCTGCGGTGATGATCCACGTCTTCAGAGTCGGAGACCAAACCCCGTTGGAGGTAGCCGCGGCGGTCAAGGAGCAAGTCGCCGATCTGAAGCAACAGTTGCCCGAAGGCCTACGTGTTGCGACTTGGTTCGACCGCTCCGAGATGTACGAGACGCGCATCGATCTTCTACTCGACAACGCCGTGCTGGGTCTGCTGCTGGTCCTGTTGACACTCGGACTCTTTCTGCAGGCGCGCCTGGCGTTCTGGGTGACCCTCGGCATCCCGGTATCGTTCGCCGGCTCGCTCCTGCTCTTTCCGGCCGCCGACATTTCAATCAACATGCTGTCGTTGTTCGGCTTCATCTTGGCCCTCGGCATGGTGGTCGATGATGCCATCGTCGTCGGCGAGGCAATCTACAAACAGCGGGCCGACGGGAAGCCTCGCCTGCGGGCAGCCATTGACGGAGCCCGGGAGGTGGCGAAACCCGTCGTCTTCTCGGTCCTCACGACCTGCGTCGCGTTCATGCCGATGCTGTTCGTGCCCGGTGTTGCGGGAAGATTTTTCCGAGTTGTCCCCGTGGTGGTCGTCGCCGTCCTCTTGATGTCGCTGGTGGAATCGCTCTTCGTGCTGCCCGCGCACCTGTCTCACACCATGCCCTGGTGGCTGCGGATCATCCTGCTTCCGTACCTGTGGCTCATGGAGCGGCTCGCAAAGCTGGACATGCCGGGTCGGCTCGAGCGGCACGTGCGCCGCTTCTACGCGCCGTTTCTCGCGAAGGTGCTGCAATGGAGATACTTCACGGTCTCGGCGGGCCTGGCCCTCTTCATCCTGACGGCGGGCTTCGCGATCGGCCGAGTGCCGATCACCTTCATTCCGAAGGTCGAAGGAGACCTGGTCACGGTGCAACTACGAATGCCATCCGGCACACCGGCGTGGGAAACCGAACGCGCGGCGAACCAGATCGCGACGGCCGCGGGCCTGATCATCGAAGTCGAACGCCCGAACAGCAAGAACATGAGGGGTGTGTCGCGTGGGCTGTTCACGCAGGTCGGAGCTAAAGTATCGGTCGGGGCGGACTCGAACGGGCCGGCCAGCAAAGAGGGCACTCATCTCGCAACCGTCATGGCCTACTTGGTGGACGCGGACGACCGTGACATTCGGACTGACGAATTCGTTCGACGGTGGCGCATGGCGGTAGGCGAGATCGCGGGCATCGAATCGATGGTGTTCTCCCACGGCGACGGCATTCGAGCGGGACGACCGATCCACGTCGAGCTCCTGCACGAGGATGTCGAGACTCTCGAGGGGGCCGCCCGTCGGCTCGCCCATGACATCGGCGCCTACAGCGGCTTGGGTGACATCGAAAGTGGGGTGACCCGGGGCAAAGAGCAGATCGATTTCCAGTTGACGGACCTGGGGCTGGCTCAGGGTCTCACCGAGCTCGACCTGGCTCGTCAGGTCCGCGGAGCCTTCTTTGGCGCCGAAGCTGCTCGCCAGCAGCGTGGCCGGGACGAAGTTCGCGTATACGTGCGGCTACCACTCGAGGAGCGACGCTCTCTCTACAACGTTCAACAACTCGTCATTCGCACGCCTACCGGCGGAGAGATGCCGGTGGCGCAGGCCGCACGGGTGTCTCGGGGACGGGCGTACACCGTCATCCACCGCGTCAACGGCCGACGGAGCATCGCCGTCACGGCTGGGCTCGCCCATCGAGGAGCCAATGCGGGCTCGATTACGGCCGGCATTCTCGAGCGCGAGCTCCCGCAGCTCCTCGCGGGAATCCCTGGGCTCGACTACCGCCTGGGCGGAGAGCTCGAGCGCCAAGCGGACGCGATGGGTTCTCTAGTGATCGGATTCCTCGTGGCGCACATCGTCATGCTGTCGATTCTCGCGGTGGCGTTCCGAAGCTACCTGCAGCCGCTCCTAGTCATGTCCGCCATTCCCTTCGGCATGATCGGCGCGGTGTGGGGGCATGCCTTGATGGGGGTCGACATCAGCCTGGTGAGCATGATGGGGCTCGTCGCGCTGTCGGGCGTCGTTTGCAACGACTCGCTCATTCTGATCGATGCGGTCAACCAAAATCGGGACGCGGGGATGACGGCGACCGACGCGCTCATCAAGGGTTGCATGCGCCGCTTTCGTCCGATCGTTCTGACCTCGGTCACGACCTTCCTGGGCCTGGCACCCATCATCGTAGGGGCCTCGGCACAGGCGAGCTTCCTGGTTCCCATGGCTATATCGCTCGGCTTCGGCATCCTCGCGGCGACTTTCATCATGCTGCTGATCGTGCCCTCATGTTACCTGATCCTGGAGGACGCGATAGAGACCACCCAGGACCTCCTAACCCGTCTGCGCGGGCGGCCGACGTTGATCCCCCCGCAGATCCGTGACCTCGCACGGGAGCCGGCCGAGTAAGCGAGTGAGCGTCGCAAGAGCGTGCAGTTGAACCACCGACTGAGCCTGTGAAGTCTCGTTCGGAGGGCCTATGCTCCGCTCATGGCTACAAAGACCCCCTCCACGTCGTTTACCGAGATGACCGAGCTCGTTCTGCCGCAGCACACCAACGCGATCGGGACCGCCTTCGGTGGCGTGATCATGAGCTGGATCGACATCTGTTGCTCGATCGCCGCCATGCGGCACTGCGGACGCGTATCGGTCACGGCGCGTGTCGACGCGCTCGAGTTCAAGGCGCCCATCAAGGTCGGCGACGTCGTCCGGCTGACCGCCCGCCTGAACGCCGCCTTCACGAGCTCGATGGAAATCGGCGTGCGAGTAGAGCGAGAGGACGCACGAAGCGGCGAACGGAGCCTGTGCGCCGATGCCCGTGCCACCTTCGTCAACATCGGAGAAGACGGAAGGCCCTGCCCCGTCCCGCCCCTCGTTGCGGAAACAGAGGAAGACCGACGCTTGGCCGCGGAGGCTACCGAGCGCCGCAGCGAGCGTCGCTCGGCTTAGGCAACGCGTCGGCGCAGCAGCCGCGGCCCCCCGCCCCCAAATGACGTCTGTCGTCGACTTCTGATGACGACCGTCGTCATTCTTGCTGAGCCGCTTCCGTGAGGCGCGCAATTACAGCGTTTTTTCGCTGGCACGGGCGCTGCAAGGGGAGGCGCGTATGGATGCAGCGAGAAAGATATCGCCGGCCTATCTCCGCCCCGTGCGGGAGGCTCGCCCTCGAGAGCTTCGGGAACGCGAGCGGCGCGAGTCGCTCCGCGAGGCGGCCCTGACGCTCGACCGCACTCCCCGGGCGGTCGGCGAGAGCGAGACCGCACGCGCGCTCCTGCTTTGGGAGGGCTTGGTCCGTGGACGGCTGAGCTTGGTGGATTGGTTCGACGTCGACGGCCGGCGGTTCATCCTCGTCAAATCCAACACCAGCCGACCACGCTGTGCGTGCGGGCTCACGGCGCGGGAGCAGGAGGTGGCGATGGGCGCGGCGGTAGGCGAGAGCAGCAAGCTCACCGGATACCGGTTGGGGATCAGCCCGTCGCGCGTGTCCACCTTGCTCAGAGCGGCGATGCGAAAACTCGGCGTCCGCACGAAGGCTCAGCTCGTGGTGATGGTTAGAGTGCTGGTTTTTCCAACTCAAGCGGCGCGCTCACACAATGGGTAGTCGTAGCAGCCTCAACCGGGTATTCTCGGCGGGCCTGATGTCTGCAGCGGAGAACCCAGACCCGTGGCCGCGCATGGGCGAAATCGTGGCAGCGGGCGTAACCGGGCTCCACGGCGGACGCTTCATCGAGGAAACGTTGGAAGCGCTGTGTGTCCAGCTCGGAGCGAGCTCCGCCTGGAGCACCTTGGAAACCAAAGGCGGAGCTGGGCCGATGCATCGCTCGCGGACGGCGGGGTTCCGCGGCGTGCCACCCGCCGTGCTGGCACAGCACGTGACGGAGATGTTGAGCCGGGTCCACAGCGAGCTCAAGACGGTCGCGGGCCCGGTGCCGTACACGCCGACTGGGTCGTTCGTCGCCTCCCCGCTTTGGTCGCGACCCACCGTATCGCGGCAGGGCCGCACCCTCATCGGCGTGATGTATTTGGAGTTCCCAGGAAACGAGGGCGAGCAAGCGTCGGTCCTCGAGTTCATCGAATGCGTCGGCGCCCTGCTGGGCGGGATGATCGCGCAGCAGACCTTGATCGAGGCGACGCAGGAAGATCTCCGCGTAGAGCGCGCCAAGGACCACAACGACCACTATCTCGGCCTCGACGAGCTCCTGTCGTGCGAGAGCATGGCAACGATTCGCGCTGAGCTCCGAGCTGCGATGGGCGGAAACGCGTCCATCATGATCCTAGGCGAATCGGGAACCGGAAAAACTCAGCTCGCCACCGCGTTCGCGCGAGCGAGCAACAGGGAGCCCATCGTTCGCGCGACGCTCGGTCTAGCGGACGACCTGAACACGATCACCTCGGAGCTTTTCGGACACGAGCGAGGGGCGTTTTCGGGCGCGGTCTCCAAACGGATTGGCCTGGTCGAGTACGCAAGCGAGGGGACGCTGATCCTCGACGAAGTGCTCAACCTTCCCCGCCACGCTCAGCAGTTGCTCCTCGATTTCACGCAGTTCGGGTCGTATCGGCCGCTCGGCTATCAAGGGCGCGAGCCGAAACACGCCAACCTACGCCTGATCTCGGTCACCAACGGCGACATCACGCAAGCCATCTCAGACAAGCGCTTCCGCCAGGATCTGTACTACCGCCTCGGCACGGTCCCGATCGTCCTCCCACCACTGCGCGACCGGCGCGAAGACATCCCCAAGATCGCCATCCGCTACTTGAACCGAACCGACGGCACGACCGACTGGGAGTTGGACAAGGGCGCACATGACCTGCTGACGGCACCGCACCTGCATTGGGGTGGCAACATCCGCGAGCTCGAGGCTGTCCTGGAACGCGCCAGAAACCGCCTGCGTGCAAGCGACGCCACGGACCCGGTGATCGAGACCCGGCACTTGGACGTCGAGGGTGAACACCCGGTGGGCGGAGCTCCCGCGGCACCGGCCGCCCAGTCGACGAGCGGGTCGGCCGGCAACGAGATCGAAGGCCGTTGGAAGCACCTCGCCGAGCAAAAAGAGGGGCTCGATGTGCTCGAGAAGGGGATCATCGAGGACGCGCTCGGGGCGTGCGAAGGCATCGTCGCCCGCACCGCACGAATACTCGGCGTTCCGCGCACAGGGCTCATCAGCCGAATGGCGACGCTCGAGATCGACCCCGAGAAGTTTAAGCATCCACGACGGTAGAGCCGGCCTGAGGGCTGCCGCTCACCGGTCGACATGACGCCCGCCGTCGCGATTTCGACGACGAGCGTCATCACGAAGGAGAGCAGCGGAGAGCAGTCCTCTGAAACCATTGTGCTTTTCGCTTGGCACGATCGCTGCAGCAACCGTCCGCAACACGGCCCCGATGAAAGCCGCGAGCTCAACCAGAAGGACGTCGCCATGCAGCACACAATCACGAAGAGACCATGCAAAGTCGCCTCGCTCATCTTGGGCAGCACACTGGGACTCGTTGCAGGATGCGGTTTTTCCCTGGATTCTGGGGACTTCGATCCTAGCTCGATCGTCGAACCCGGATGCCTCGAGGGCGCGCAGCTCGAGCTCGTCCGCTACTCCACCCGCTGCGAGCGCGAGAGCCCGAAGGCGCTGCGCGCGGAAGTGGGCGAGGGAATGGAGTTCTCGGCCGAGCAGGTCCGGTCGCTAGAGTCGCCCTGCGCCGAGGGCCCGAACCCCGGCGTCGAAATCCAACTCGACCACGGCATCGGAAGCCTCATCTTCGACTTTTCCAATGTGGCCCAGTCTGGTCGTTTCCCGAACGCAGACTTTGAAGGATACATGTTCGACATTGTACTGCGGGAGCACAACGCGCTCCTCGTTGGCGCGCGCGTCGATACCGAGGAGACCAACGTCGATATCGAAAACATCGACATCTCGTTCGACCCAACGCGGATCGATGTGAACTTCGCGGGCGTCTCCTACGACGACCAGGGATTCGTCAAGATCGACCTCCATTTCACCACTGCCGGCCCGGTACCGGCGCAGTGAGCGGAGCTACATCAACACCAACCTACGCCAGGGAGAAATCATGAAGCGCTCACCTCTATTGCTCCTCGTCACGTCACTCGCACTCGCTCACGTTCCAGGTGCGTTTGCCGAGGTCGGTGATTGGGCGGTCGTGCCCGCGACGAACGGCGAGATGCCGCCGTTCATGGAGCGCGTGGTGGCGGACGTCACTCGCGAGCTCGAGCGACATGGTCGACGGGTCTGGTCTTCCGACGCAGCGGCGGCGCGGTTCCAGCACCGAGGATCGACTGCGGCCTTCGCGATCACGAAAGACGCACTCGAGAAGTGGGATCAACATTCGCGTGCGGCCATTCGAGCGTTGACCAAGGGCGACCATGCAGCGGCTTTCACTCACCTCGACCGGGCGGAACGATTGTCTCGAACCGCGACCGAGGAGATCAACCGGAACCCGGAACAAGCGCAGCGGGCGCTCGATACGTGCCTCTACATGGTGCGAGCTCTGCTGGAAACAGACGACGCAACGAGCGCGGAGGCCCATGCCTCCGAATGCGTGGTCCTGGTGCCCAACGCAGAGCCCGCGACCCTGATGCATCCGCCACAGGTGCTGGCGCTCTACCGGCAGGCGCGCAAACAGGGGCGCGCCCGAGCGGGGAGTCTGATCGTGGAGAGCGCTCCCCCCGGTTGCAGCGTTCGCGTCAATGGAGTGCGCCTTGGTGAGACGCCGCTCGAGATCACGACGCTATCGGTTGGTGAGTACGGCGTGCAGGTCGAATGCGACGGCACGCGGCGCGGGCGAGTTCATTCCGCGAAGGTCGGTCCGGGAACGACGAAGCAAGTGGTGGACGACCGCTTCGATCGCACCGTTCGGACCGAGCCGATTCTGCGCCTCGAATACCCGAAGGAGCGCCGCAACGGCTGGCGCGCAACCGACGCGCGAGAGATCGCCGAGCTCCTGCCCGCCTATACGACTGTCATCGTCTCGGCGCTCACGGCCGACACCGTCGCGGTCGGGCTGGTCAGCAGAACCGGGAGTCGGCAAGGATGTAGCCTCATCCCGGCGACGGCCGAAGGGCCAAGCCGCGAAGCCTTGGCTGTCGCAGTTCGCAAGCTCATCGAGGGAAAGTGTGGGGACGTTGCGGTATCGAGGCGCGAACCAGCCGCGCTGTTCAATCCTGGAATTTAGCAGTATGCTTGTGAGGCATGCGTCGTGACTTGGTGGTTCGCGGCACGCTGCCTTGAGCAATGTCGAAAGTTCACTCCCAGACTTCCCTGAGCGACATCATTGGTGAGGATTTCGGTCCCTATCGCTTGATCCGGCGTCTGGGCGTGGGGGGCATGGCCGAAACGTACGAGGCCATCCGCCGCGGACCTAGTGGGTTTGCGCAGCACGTGTGCCTCAAGCTGGTGCTCCCCTTCTTTCGGGACAACGAAGACTTCGTGAGGCTGTTCGAGCGGGAGGCTCGGCTCGCGGCCAAGTTGCGGCACAGCAACATCGTCGGCGTGATCGACTTCGGCGAGATCGACGGAACGCCCTACATGGCCCTCGAGCTCGTAGACGGAGCAGACCTACGAGTGCTGCTCGACGCACAGGACGGTGCACGCCTGCCGCACGACCTCGTCGCACTGTTCGGCCATGACCTGGCCGCTGCCCTCGAACACGCCCACGCTCCAGGCGCCGGAAGGGATGCCGACGGCTCCGAAATCGACGCGATCGTGCATCGAGACATCTCGCCCGGGAACGTGCTCGTCAGCCGCCGTGGCGAGGTCTTACTTTCCGATTTTGGGGTCGCGAAAGCGATCTCGGGCACCTCGCGTAAGCAAAGCGCGGTGAAAGGGAAAGTCCCCTACATGTCGCCGGAGCAGCTTCGGGCGGAGCCGCTCGACGGGCGCGCGGACCTGTTCGCGCTCGGCGTGGTGCTGTTCGAGGCGCTCGGAGGACAGCGTCCCTACGACGGAGCCCACGACCCCGCGACCATCATGTTGACCTTGTCGGGCGATCATCCCCCGCTGCACGGGCTCGCGCCGGACGCACCCCCCGAGCTGTGCGGCGTCATCGAGAGCCTGCTCCGGCCCGACCGCGACGAGCGACCCGAGAATGCGTCCGTACTGATCGATCTACTCGACGAGTTCGTCCCATCCCAGCGTGCCCGCCGAAAGGTCGGGAAGCTCGTCGCCCAATGCCGCGCGGCGGAGGATCGTATCAGCGCAGAAGACGCACTGGCCCTGGCAGCCGCCGCCAAGGTGACCGACCCTCTCCCGAGACAAAGCGAGACCGGGTCTCAGCAGACCGGCGGCGCCCCCTCAATCGCAGGCGCCACCCCACTCGGTTCGCAGGGTCCTCCGTCCGGGGCCCAGACGAGGCGGGGGTTCGGTCGAACGCTTGCGGGCACGCTACTCATCGCAGGCGTCGTCGCTGCCGGCGCCATCGCGCTTTGGTCGGCAGAACCGGCCACCGTCCAAGTGGATGCTGAAAGGGACTCGAGCGCGAACGACGCGCTCGACAAGACGGATGGCAAGACGGATGGCGAGACGCAGAGCAAGACCGACGAGGCAACGGACGACGCGGAGCAGGCCGCAGCCGCGCCCTCGGTCGACGCTGCGGGCCCCGCGCAGCCGATAGCCACTCCGCCCCGCCCCGCGCGCCTCACGGTCGTGGTCTTCCCTTGGGGAAAAGTCTGGGTGAACGGCAAGCCGTATGGCCTGGCTCCACTGAAAAACGAACCGCTCAAACCGGGCCGGTACAAGATCAGCGCCGGTCAGGAAAGCCCTTTCAAAACGCAAACGATCCGTCTCCGCCCTGGCCAACGGAAAACGTTGGACTTCGATTTGACGAAGTGAGCGATCTTTGCGCGCGGGCCGATCTGCCCTATTTACTCGACGCGCAGGAGAAAAATGAACGAGGAACAAACACCATTGGAAGCGACCCCCGAGCCTGAGATGGAGCCTTCGCACGACGCCGAACCGGTGCCGTCGGCGCAGGAGGTCAATGCCAGGCGCAGCGAAGCGGCGGCAGAACTGCAGCAGGAGGTCGATTCGCTCGAACAAAGGCTCGGTCCGGAAGTTGACCCCCTGACCGGCGAGGCGATGAAGAAGAAGGCCCTCAGCCGATACGTTCGCGAAGAAGGGCTCAAGCCGTTCCAAGCCGAGTTGATCAAGATGCAACAGCATCTCGAGAAAACCGGCACACGCATGATCATCTTGTTCGAGGGGCGTGACGCCGCTGGCAAGGGCGGAACCATTCGACGCGTGACGCGCTACATGAACGAGAAGCACTACCGTGTCGTCGCGCTCGGCAAGCCCACCGAGCACGAGCGAACGCAATGGTTCTTCCAGAAGTACATCCAACACTTCCCGCGGGCGGGAGAGGTCGTGTTGTTCGACCGCAGTTGGTACAACCGCGCAATGGTCGAACCCGTGTTCGGTTTTTGTACCGACAAGGACTACAAGAACTTCATGCGTGGCGTGACCGGATTTGAGAAGGACCTCGTGCGGCAAGGCACCATCCTGATCAAGCTCTACTTCAGCGTGACGAAAGAGGAACAGGACCGGCGGTTCGGACGCCGCAAGGCGGACCCGCTTCGCCAGTGGAAGCTCAGCGAGGTCGACGTGCAGGCCCAGGAGCGCTGGGATGACTTCACCAACGTGAAGTACGAGATGCTCAAGCGAACCCATACCACGCACGCGCCGTGGAAGATCATTCGCTCGAACGACAAGCATCAGGCACGGCTGAACGCCATCAAGGTCATCTTGAACTCAGTCGCCTACGACCGGCTCGACGACAGCCTCGATTTCGTCCCGGACCCCGACATCGTGATCTCAGGCTCGCGAGAGCTATAGATGATGGAGGCTCAGCGCCTGGGCAGCGGGAAATTCCTGGTATAGCCGCCGCCGGG
>JAUXFZ010000271.1 GCA_030622585.1 Myxococcales bacterium | reverse complement strand
TGTAGGCGAGAGGTACGTTCTCGAGGGCGGTGCGCTCTGTGGCCGCGCCGGCGCGTACCGAGCCGTCCGAGTGCACCGCTGCGCCCTCGAGCTCGCCTTCGAGAAAAACGTTGGCAGCGTCGAGCACGAAGCTCTGGGTGGCCACGGCGCCAACAGTTGCGCTCGCCGCGAGCACCAGGCCAGTCAACGTGATTCGGATAGTCGTCTTTGAGATGTTCATGGTTTTGTTACTCGCCAAGGAGCTGGTCACGCGCGGCCGCACGGACGCGAAGCGCAAGGGTGGTGCCGCCGACCACGACTTGTCGCAGCTTGACCTCAGTTCGGGATTGCGTGGCGAACGGGCGGCTATCTTCGGTGCTGCTGACGAGCTGAAGCGAGTTCAGCGCAGATGCGGGAAGTGCATCAACCACGTGCCCCTCGAAACGAAGACCGCGCGTGGGCATCTGAAGGGACACGACCAGGGAGGTGGCGGGATACCGCCGTTGGGTCTGTTCGATCAGGTCGTCGAGCGAGCCGGGCAGCGGTTGCTCGATTGCGACCCGGTTGCCCGCGGCCACCGTCACCCGGACGGTCCGACCGGCCGCGGCGATCGGGATGCGAACCTTGACGGCGCGGATCGTGTCGGGCTGATCGACCTGGCGCAGCCGGACGTAGATCGTCACCTCTTCGCCCGGATCGACCTCGTCGTACGCCACGGACGCATCGGAGACCTGATACACCTCGCGGCCCTGTTCGAGATCGATCTCGAGGTCGATCGAGGTCACGCGTGAGCTCTCGAACGGGTTAGCGAACGCGGCTTCCATCAGTCCGAACATGCGCAGCTGCGAGAACACCGCCGGGCTGGCGGCGCCCATCGGGGAGAACCCATGCTCTTCGAGCGTGATGACGCCGTGGCCCTCGATGCCGATCTTGCTCCTCGCGTGAAAAATGACGTCAGTGACATCGCTCGCCGTCGATTTGACTGCGTTTGCAATCACACCGTACACGATCGACGGACTGAGGATGCGATGGCTTGCCACCTCGACGTGCCACTCGGTCTTCGGAGCGCCGGTGGCTCCATTGATCTTCACGCGGACCGGAATGCGGGCTGCCTGGATGTGCGGGTCGACGACGATGGCCGGTTGCCGGTCTTGGACCAGGGCGCCGAGCGGCCGGGCCGATTCCGCAATCTTGAAGGAGCGAAGCTCGCTCACCAACACGTGGAGCACGCGCGCCGTTGCGGTCGGAAGCCCACTGGCGCCTGAGTTCATCATCGGGTGACCAAACGCGAGAACTCGTCCGGTCTTGTCGACGTAGGTCACGGTTCCTACCCCGGTCATACTGATGTCGCCCCGCGCCAGCTCCACCGCAATGGCCCCACCTGCCTCGAAGCCCTGGGGGCCGTCGTTGGAATGCCCGCCGACACTCGACTGCGTGGCCACGAAACCGAGTGGCTCCAGCTCCTTGGCGAGCATGTGAGCGACCGAGTCGTGCAGACCACCCAGCATGATCGGGGTCGTCGCCTGATGAAGGCCAAGCGGCGCGAGTGCGGCGGCCTTTTGTTTGTGTAGCGCGCGAATCGTGGAGAGTGCATCCACCTCGTGCTGCCCACGGAAGGGCGGCAGCCCGGCGAACCGTCCATTGGCGGGTCGTTGTCCCGACGAGTCAGCTCGTGGCCGACCCGGGAGTGCTTTGGCCCCGGGGAACATGTCCAAGTGCACCGGGCGTTTGAGCTCGGCGAGCATGTTGGCGATGGGCGTCACCCCAACCACCGGGTCCGTGCCGTAACTCCAGCCGTACGCGTAGGCGCCGGCGAGGCGGCCGTCGAGATAGATCGGGCTTCCGCTCATCCCGGCCACGCCCCGTGCCCTGTCGAGGAGGGGGTGTGGCGTTCGGATCAGGATCAGGTCCTGATTGGGCCGGAAGTTGCGAAGGACGTCGATGACCTCGACATCGAATCGCTCGGGCTCCGTGCCCCGAAAGACCGAAAGCCCGTAGCCCTTCATCCCAGGTCGGATTTCGTCGACGTGGATGAAGCCTGGTGTCGATTGGGCGATCGCCGTGCCCCCGACTCGCCCGACCCAAGAGGCCATCAGGAGCGAGAGGCTCAGTACGAAACACACCCAGGGCAGCAGTCGCTTCACGCCTAAGAAGCCTAGCAGGGCTACTCCGCGGGAGCCGGTGTAAGTTGGAGCGACTCGATCAGTGCGCGCAGCGCTTCAAAGGGAAATGGCTTCGCCAGGTAGGCCGTCACATAGGATGAGAGCTCTTTGGCGACCGGCCCCGGGGTCTCTTCCCCCATCAAAATGACCAAAAGGTTAGGCTTCCACTCGCGGAGCTGCCGGGCGACCTCGACGCCACTGGTGCCTGGAAGGTTCGACGCCACTAGGGCCAGATCGGCGTCCCACTGCTCGATGACCGTGAGCGCGCCCTCGCCCGAGCTGGTGCCGACGACACGGTTCCCATCGACGGTCAACATGCGCGCGAGGCTCCATTGGAGGTCTGGGTCGCTCTCCACCAGCAGCACGCTGCGGTGTCGAGGACGGCTTGCCGCGATCGTCCTTGCCGCGCTCTCCAGCTTTCGTGCTGTTATCTCCGGTGTCATCTGCGGTGCTGGTCGTTTCCCTACGGACACAAGAGACCAACGCCCACCGTTGGTCTCTTGTTCCCGGTTCCCCAACCGGGGTCCATCATAGAGAGGTCGGACCTTCGGCGCAATCGACACCTGGGCCTATTCCGGAATCATCTGATACCGCTTGGAAAATCAGGGACTATGCGGTGACTCGAGGCGCCGTTTGGGCGTTGTTCCCCCGCGACTGACCGGGCTGAACCGCGTCCTTACCGTGAAACGTCTGGCCGCTTCGCGCGATCTCCTCGAGGACCGGCGCTGGCGAGAACCGGGGCCCGAGTTGCTTCTCGAGCTCGCGCAAGCGTCCGAGGATCTCCTTCGGGCCCACCTGGTCGACGAAGCGGAATGGGCCCCCGCGGAACGGAGGAAACCCAAGCCCGAACACCGCGCCGATATCCCCATCGCGTGCGCTCCGAAGGATGCCCTCGCCGAAGGTGCGGCACGCCTCGTTGACGAACTGGAGGGCGCAGCGCCACGCGATGTCTTCGTCGGTGATGGTCTTGTTGTTGGGGGTGACGCCGAGGACTGCGTACACCGACTCGTCGACTCCCTTTTTCTTCTTGTCCCCGTAGAGATAGAAGCCTCGACCGTTCTTTCGACCGTAGCGCTCGTCGTCGATCAGGTTTTGCATGCCGTCCGGCGGGCTCATGCGGTCACCAAAGGCATCGAGCATGATCTTGCCGACCTTGGCGCCGACGTCGATGCCGACCTCGTCGGTTAATTTGATAGGGCCGACCGGGAAGCCCCAGTTGAGCATCGCCGTGTCGATCTTCTCGATGGGCACGCCCTCGGCGACGAGGTGCGCAGCTTCGTTCATCATCGGAGCGAGAACCCGGCTCGTGTAGAAGCCGACGCCGTCCCGGACGACGATGACGTGCTTGCCTTGGCGTTTGCCGAGGTCGACGCAGGTGGCGGTCACCCAGTCGGCTGTTTGATCGGTGACGATGATCTCGAGCAGCGGCATTTTGTGGACCGGGGAGAAGTAGTGCATTCCGATCACGGTCTCGGGGTGCTTGCTCGCCGCGGCGATTTGGGTGATGGGCAGCGACGACGTGTTCGAGGCGAAAATTACGTCATTTCGGCCCGCTTCCTCGACGTCCCGGACCATTTGGCCTTTGAGCGAGAGGTCCTCGAAGACTGCCTCGATGACGACGTCAGCGTCCTGAAGGCCCGCGAACGTCGTCGTCCCCGTGGTCTGCAGCATGAGGGCATTGGCTTGCTGTTCGGAGAGTCCCTTGCGCTTCACGCG
Organism: Myxococcales bacterium; assembly: GCA_030622585.1. GTDB lineage: Bacteria > Myxococcota_A > Polyangia > Polyangiales > Houyiibacteriaceae > SG8-38. The sequence continues at coordinate 982 of JAUXFZ010000271.1, read as the reverse complement.
ACCATCGATGATGCCGCGGACGTAGCGAAGGCCGGCCATCACGCCCTTCGCATCCCGGTCCTTGAGGCGCACGGGGATCTTGGCAACCGCGGTCGTGACGTACGCGATGCCCGCGCCCATGAGGCCGGCGCCCAGCATGCCAACCTTGTTGATCTCGCGTGGCTTCACGTTCGGGTCGTCGACACCCGAGTCCTTCTTCAACGCGGTCGTTGCGAAGAAGAGGCTCATGAGGTTCGTTGATTCCATGGTGGTGAGCAATCGGCCGAACGCGCGCGCCTCTGCAGCGAGGCCTGCCTCGAAGCCGCCTTCGAGGCCAGCCCTCACGACGTCGATGATGAGGTCCTGTGCGGGGTAGTTGCCGCGCGTCTGCTTGTGCAGTTGCTTGCGCGCCTGGTCGAAGAGGATCTTTCGGCCGACGGGGTTCTTCGCCAGCGCGAACTCGGTGACGGCGTCTTTGTCGCGAAGCTGCTCGATGAAGCTGTCCCGCTTGGGCGTGTGCCCTATGCGCGCGAGCGCCAGTGTGGCCGCGGTCTCGATCAGAATCGAGGGAGGAACTACGTCATCGACCAGGCCGAGCTTGCGCGCCTTTTTGGCGTCGAGCTGCTTGCCGGTCAGCATCATATCGAGCGCCGGCTGAACGCCGATTAGCCGCGGAAGCCGTTGCGTACCGCCCGCACCGGGGATCAACCCCAGCTGCGATTCGGGGAGTCCAAGCTTGGTCTTCTTGCTATCGCTTGCCACGCGTGCGTGACAGGCGAGGGCGACCTCGAGGCCGCCGCCGAGCGCGACGCCGTGGATCGCGGCGACCACGGGCTTCCCGAAGTTCTCGATGCGGGCCATGGCCTTGTGCCCTTCGAGGGAGATGCGCTCGCCGTCCTCCGCGGAGGTGACGGTCTCGAGCATCGTGACGTCGGCGCCCGCGATGAAGCTGTCCTTCTTGCCAGAGGTGAAGACGACCGCCTTGATATCGTCGTCGCTCTCG
>JAUXFZ010000261.1 GCA_030622585.1 Myxococcales bacterium | reverse complement strand
GGCCGTTGTGACTTCGTCGGCGGCGACCCCGAGGTGATGTACAAAACCCTCAAGCACCTCACGGAGTCGCTGCCCAAAGACACCCGCATGTACCCCGGCCACAACTACGGCCCTGTCACCGTCTCCACCCTCGACGCCGAGCTCAAACAGAACCCCTACCTCCAACACGAAGCGTTGAACGCCTTCGTATCCCACCGAATGGAAGGCAAAACCCCAAACACCCCCCTCCCCACCCCTTGACCAGCCCTACCGTGTCCCCTTTTGGCGGGATCGGGTTAGGCCGGTGGTTGTGTATTGGACGGTGCTGATTGCGATTGTGGCTAGGATGGCGGCGCCTAGGAGTTGAAGGGCGAGTGCGGGGGGCTGGCCTAGCCAGGCGTGGCTGATCGTAAGCAATACGAATAGGATCTGGAAGACGGTGTTGAGTTTGCTTGCGCCGGTGGGCTCGCCGTGGATGGGGGCGACGGTTAGCTGGTAGAAGATGCTGCCGCTGATGATGATGACGTCCCGTCCCACGACGATTGCCGAGAACCAGGCTGGGACAAGGCCTATCCAGGCGAGGGTGACGAACGCTGCAAACATGAGGAATTTGTCTGCTGCCGGGTCGAGCAGGCCGCCCAGTCGTGTGCGCCAGTCGAACCGCCTTGCTAGGTAGCCGTCGAGGGCATCGGAGAGCCCGGCAATCAAGATCAAACCCAAGGAGAGCGCGTAGCGTTCCTCCAACAGACTCCATACGATCGGCGCAACCAAGATGATGCGCGCGACGCAGATCATGTTGGGAATGTACTTGAGCTTCACGGGTGTTCCGGCGGTCCAATTTTGCTGTGAACTTCGCGTACGCCACGCTGATAGCGGCCGACTCCGTCTCTCCTGAAGATGCACGAATCGTGTCAGACCTGCTTTGCGTAGTCGACCTCCCAGAATTGTGCCTTCGGCTGTGGCGATCGGTGCCATACTCGCCCCGAGGGGACGAGCTGGAGAACTCTTGCCGAACGCGTACATATCCGGAACCGGCTTCCACGTTCCCGCAGACGTCGTTACCAATCAAGACCTCGTCACGAGGTACGGGATCGACACGACCGACGAGTGGATCGTCAAGCGGACCGGCATCGAGGCTCGACGTTTTGCCCCCGAGGGCGTTGGCACGGCGGATTTGGCCGTCCCCGCAGTGCAAATGGCGCTCGAACGCGCCGGCATCTCGAACGCCGACATCGGCATGATCATCTTCGCGACTCTCTCACCAGACCACTGCTTTCCCGGGTCGGGGGTCTACCTTCAGAACAAGCTCGGGCTGACCGACGAGGGCGTGGGCAACTTCGCCGGCTGCCTGGATGTCCGTAACCAATGCTCTGGCTTCTTGTACGGGCTCGCCACCGCGACCGCGATGGTGCAGTCCGGCTCCGTCGGCAATATCGTGGTGGTTGGCGCGGAGGTGCACTCGGCCGCGCTCGATCTCTCCACGCGCGGGCGCGATATCGCGGCACTGTTTGGAGACGGGGCTGGCGCCGTCATCGTGAGCGCGACCGAGGAAGACCGCGGCATTCGCAGTTGGCACCTGGGCGCCGATGGGCGGCACGCCGACGCGCTCTCCCAGAAGATCTTCGATATAAGCAAGCGTCCGTTCATTCCGGTCAACGAAGAAGGCGTTGGACAAGTTGCGCCGGACTACATGTTTGCGCACATGGCGGGCCGGCTCGTCTTCAAGCACGCCGTCGAGCGCATGATCGGCGCGCTGATGAAGGAGTTTCAAAAGCAGGGCCTCACCGTGGACGACGTCGATTTGTTTTTCTTCCATCAGGCGAACCTGAGAATCAATCAGTACGTCGCGAAGAAGCTCGGCCTGCCCGAGGACAAGCTCTTCCACAACATCGAGCGCTATGGAAACACGACGGCTGCCACTATCCCGATCATGCTGGCCGAGGCCCAAGGGCAGGGCAGGCTCGAGCGCGGCATGAAGATCGTGACCGTGGCGTTCGGCCCCGGCTTCACTTGGGGCGCCGCGATCATCGATTGGTAGCTGTGTCCCGGCGACAAGACACATCGGTGGACGAAGCCACGGTCGTAAGCGCAGCGTGTGATGACGTCCTCGGCACCGCCGACGCCGTCGAGATTGCGCGCGTGATCCGAACTGGCGCCATCCAGGCGCGAGAGGCGATCGAGGCAGCCATTGCACGGGCGGAGCGAGTGAACCCTTCACTCAACGCGATCGCAACGCCTCTCTTTGAGTCCGCTCGCCGTGATGCCGAGAGCCCGCGCTCGGGGGTGTTTAGCGGTGTGCCGTCGTTCATCAAGGACAACGACGCCGTCGCCGGGTCCCCCGTGCTATTCGGCTCGCGGGCGCTTCCAAGGAAGCCCGCTGAAAAGAGCTCGCCGTTCGCCAAGCAGTTCCTGTCGCTCGGTCTGATCAACCTCGGAAAGACGACCATGCCCGAGTTCGGTCTCACGGCAACGACCGAAGGACCGGCCGGGGGGGCGACTCACAACCCATGGAGGCTAGGGTTCTCTCCGGGCGGGTCGTCGGGCGGTTCGGCTGCGCTGGTCGCGGCGGGCGTCGTCCCGATCGCGCACGCGAACGACGGGGGAGGTTCGATTCGGATTCCCGCGTCCTGTTGCGGGTTGGTGGGGCTCAAGCCGTCGCGCGGCCGAGTCATGGAGGCGGAAGGGTCAGAGCTTCTTCCGGTGAATATCTTGAACCAAGGGATCCTGAGCCGCTCGGTCCGTGATACAGCGGCCTTCTTCCACGCCGCGGAGCGGCACTACCGAAACCCGAGGCTGCCCGAGATCGGTTTGGTGACACGCCCCGGTAGGCGCTTGCGCATCGGCTTTTTTACGGAGTTCGGTCAGGACGCCCTCGCCCATCCGGAATGCGTCGCGGCGGTCGTCGACGCTGCGAAGCTCTGCGAGAGCCTTGGTCATTCGGTTGAACGAGTGCCGCCTCCGTTCGACGAGGCTTTCCATGAGGACTTCCTTCTGTTTTGGGCGACGTTGGCCTTCGCGCTCGCTCGATTCGGCACGCGGCTCGTCGACCCTGAGTTCGACAAGACGAAGGTCGCCGAGTTCACCGAGGGACTCGCGTGCCACTTCAAAGAGAATGCTCGCAGCGTTCCCCTGGCGGTGTGGCGCCTGAGGAGGTTCGCGCACCGGTACGCTCAGGGGTTCGCTAACTATGACGTTCTCATGAATCCCACCGTGGGAATGCCGCCGCCGGAGCACGGTTACCTTGGACCGGACGTTCCCTTCGAGACTGCGGTGGAGCGTTTCAAGTGGTTCGTCCCATTCACACCGGCGCAGAACGTGTCGGGCGGTCCGGCGATATCGCTGCCGCTGAGCCGAAGCGAACAGGGCCTTCCCCTCGGTGTGCAGTTCGCGTCCCGGTTGGGTGACGAGCGGACGCTGCTCGAGCTGGCGATCGAGATTGAAGGCGCGGCGCCCTGGCCGAGTCTTGGGCGCTAGTAGGTTAGCGGTCGAGTAGGTCGGCTAGTATCGCGGGCTCGTTGGTGATGAGCGCCGTCGAGCCTTTGTCGATTTGAGCCTCCATCGATTCGGCCGTGTTCGGGACCCACACGTTGACCTGCAAATCCGCATCGAGCGCTGCTTGGACGGTTTCCGCAGAGACCAGGATCGATGGATGAAGAGCGTCCTGGTTCAAGGCCACCGCCGTCTCGACGTCTTCGGGGTTAGATTGCAGCGATATGAGGGCGGAATAATAGCCGGGGCGTTCCGTCTTGACGAGCCCGGCCGCGGTTTCATCGAACGACGAGAAAATCGTTCGACCCTCAGCACCGATTAGAGTCACCTGCTCGAGAGCGAGTGGTACGAGGGCTTCGGGCCCGGTCGTGTCCGTCAAGCATGGCGCCTCGAACACCTTCAGCTCGACGTTGATGAGCGCGGTGCCGTCGAGCGCGCTGTACACCTCCACGAGTGTAGGGGGTCGCTCCTCCGTTGCGTTCCCCGCGCCGTCCAGCAATCGGCACGCGCGAATCTCGTCGAACGTCATTTCACTGACGCAGCCCGTGCAGTCGGTCGTGCGGTCGAGCGTATCATCGTGCATGACGATCAGCTGGCCGTCTTCGGTGATTTCCACGTCGAGCTCGACACCATCGGCGCCTTCGTCCATCGCCGCTACGAACGAGGAGATCGAATTTTCGGGAAACGGATGGCCCTCCCGCGTAGGCCCGGTACCACGGTGCCCGAGATTGGCCGAGGGGCGGCGGAGGGAAATGCTCGTTCGCACTGCGTCCCTCGGCGCTCTCCCGAGGCAGGCGCTTCGTGCCGCAAACTCTGATTCGCACGCCGTGTCGTCGCACGCGTTGTCTGTCGCGCAGGTATACCAAGCGCGGGTTTCGTCGGGGCACGCACCGTTGAGCGTCTCGGTGATCAAGCGCTCGCAGTTCGAAAGCTCGGAGCAGGCCTCGCAGTAAGCGGTTGCGAGAGGATCGATGGGCTCGTCGCCCGACGAGGAACTACAAGCCACCACCAACGCGATCGCTCCAACACACAGACTCCGAATCATGAAAGCTCCCTCCGACATGGTTCGCGAGACTAACCCAGGAATGGAGATTTGGCTCGATCCATGCGTGCGCAGGGGTAGCGAAGCGGCGCTATCATTCCGAGCCGGCTTTCTTACAGACGCCCTCGCCAAATTCGGGTAAAGTCGCCCTCTTCGCCGGAGGCACCGATGGCTGACACGTGGACGCTACCAGGACGACTCGCGCGATTGGCGGAGGAACGGCCCGATCGCAAGGCACTCGTCGAGATGGGGCCGGACGGGGAGTGGCTTTCGACGACCTGGGGTGAGTACGGGCAAGCGGTACGCGGCCTCGCGAAAGGCCTGATCTCGCTCGGCGTGCAACCAGGGGATGGCGTTGCGCTCATCGATAACAACCGCCGTGACT
>JAUXFZ010000319.1 GCA_030622585.1 Myxococcales bacterium | reverse complement strand
CGATGGGAAGTGAGCTCGACATCGAAGGGCCGGTCGAGGTCCATACGCGCGCGCTCGGGACGACCGATATCGAACGAATCGAACTCGTGACGCCGGATGGGGTTGCGGCGGCTGATTGTCCGAGATCTCCGTCGGCGTCTTTTGTCGGCGAAGTCGACGCGCCGTACGTCTATTGCCGCGTCACGCAGGCCGATGGCGAGATGGCCTGGTCGAGCCCGATCTTCTTCAATCGCTAGCGCTTGGTGTCAGCGAGCAAGGCGTGGATGCGCTTTGCGGCTTCGGCGCGCGGGACTTTGTCCTGCGTCTTGTTCTGGAGGTCCTTGAGCTGAACGACGCCTTCTTCGACCTCGGTTTCACCGAGGATCATTGCGACGCGGGTGTTGATCTTGTCGGCGCGACGAAGTTGGCTCTTGAGGGAGCCGCCCCGAAGATCGCTTTCTACGCGCAGCCCTGTCTCGCGGAGCTCGCGTCCGAGCAGGGTGGCCTCTGCACGCAGGCCGGGCTGCGCTGCGATGATGACGACGTCCACGTGGGGCGCCACCTCTCCTTCGGGCATCGCCATCAACAGGCGCTCGAGACCCATCGCAAAGCCAATCGCGGGGGTATCAGGCCCTCCGAGGCTCTCGACCATCTGGTCGTACCGCCCGCCGCCGAGCAGCGCGTTCTGGGCGCCGAGGCCTCCCCCGGTGCCCAACACTTCGAATAGCGTCCGGGTGTAGTAGTCGAGGCCTCGGACGAGGGAGCCGTCGACCCGATACGGGGTTCCGAGGAGTGTCAGCGTCTCTTGCAGTCCGTCGAAGTGTGCCCGGTCCTCGTCGGTCAGGTGTGTCAAGATCGACGGAGCGTCGGCCGCGATTTCCGCGCAGCGAGGCACCTTGCAGTCCAGTACACGGAGCGGGTTTGCGTCCATTCGCCGCTGGCAATCGGCGCAAAGCTCGGCGCGGTGGGGCGTGAGATAGGCGAGCAGTGCGTCGCGATACTTCTCCCGCGTTTGTGGCCCGCCGATCGAGTTGACCAATACTTCGACCTCGGCGATGCCAAGGCTCGAGATGAGGCCGACGACCATGTCGATCACTTCGGCATCGACGAACGGCCCCGGATCGCCGAACACTTCGATGCCCGCTTGGTAGAACTGACGGTACCGCCCCTTGGCGGGCCGCTCGCGCCGATACATCGGCCCGATATAGTACCACTTGGTCACCGGCTCCCTCGCTTGAACGCTATGCTGCACGAACGCGCGCACCGACGACGCCGTCCCCTCGGGACGCAGCGTGAGCGACTTTTCGCCTCGGTCGGTGAAGGTGTACATCTCCTTCTCGACGATGTCGGTCGTTTCGCCGATCGAGCGGACGAACAGGGCCGTCGGCTCGACGATCGGGAAGCGGGCTTCTCGAAACCCATAGGCTTCGACGCGCTGACGGAAGGCACTCTCGAGGCGATGCCACTTCGAGATCTCGTCCGGCAGGATGTCCCTCATCCCTTTGACAGCGCGCAGGCTCATGGCCCCCGGTTACTAGATGCGCCCGCGCCGGGCAAGCTCAAGCCTAAGGGCCGAACTTCACGAAGACGTAGTTGAAGCCGTCTTTGGCCTTGCTCTGCGTGATGGTCGGCGTGGCGTCTTCGCGCATTTCGAACAGCATCACCACGTCCTTCGCGGCCTTGCGCTGAACCGTGGCCCGTACGACTGGCGTATCGAAGAACTGTGTTTCGAGGGGCAGGTAGTTGTTCTTCAGGTAAACCTGCGTGTTCCGGAGCACCAATTCGAACTGGCCCTCCGACTTCTGAGTGGCGATCTCGACAGGCTGCGACGTTTGGATGAAAAAGCAGGAACCGCCGTCCTTGTGCATCATGAAGCCTGGCCACGTGAGCATGAGCGCACCTTGTGGAATCTCGTCCGCTTTGGGCGGGAGGTTTTCCGAGTTCTCCGAGCCCGGCGTCACCCCGGCGTACGGGGAGCTGTCTGCGGACGCGAGTGCCCCGGCGCTCCCTAGCACGACGGCGAGCATCGCGATTGTCCATGTCTTCCCCACGGTCTCAGGGTACGCGACCCGGGGCCCGGACCCCAAATTTCGCTCTGCGACCCCGAATTTCGGGTGGTCTCAGTGGCCCTTGCCGCCCTTGAGCAGGTGGCTAACGCCCTCGCCGAGGCCTTCGAGCGTGAGCGGGAACATGTCGAACGTCTGGCGCACGTACTCGATGGTGTTGCCGCTCCAGTACCTCTGCGGCTCCGGGTTGAGCCATATGCTGCGATGGTAGTGCTGGCTGAGCATCATGAGCCACTGCAGGCCCTCGATGCCCCGGTCGTCTCCGAGGTCGAGCGAGCCGCCGGCCGCCAACAGCTCGTAGGGCGCCATCAAGGCGTCGCCGAGCATGATCAGTTTGTAGTGTGGGCCGGTTTCGTGGATGAGGTCGCGGACCTTGATCGGCGTGTCGAAGCGCTCGGTTTCGTAGACGTGGCCGTACACGCAGTTGTGGAAGTAGTACGTGCGAAGCTCTTTGAAGTGCGACGATTTCTTGGCTGCCGAAAAGAGACGCGAGCACAAGTGGGCGAACGGGTCCATCGAGCCACCGACGTCCATCATCAAGATGATGCGGGTGTTGTGCCGCCGGGGAGGGCGCGTGACGACCTCGAGCTCGCCGGCGTTCTGCGCCGTCGCGTCGATGGTGCCTTCGAGATCGAGCTCTTCGTCTCCGCCTTGGCGGGCGAACTGGCGTAGCTTTCGAAGCGCGACCTGCATCTGGCGGACGTCGAGCGTGAGGTCTTGACGGTAGGGACGATAGAGCCGCGCGTCGGCCACCTTCACCGCGCTTCGGCCGCCGCCCGACCCTCCGATGCGGAACCCTTTCGGGGAGCGTCCGCCGTGGCCGAATGGCGAAGTTCCGCCCGTGCCGATCCACTTGTTGCCGCCGTCGTGTTGCTCGTCTTGTTCGGCGAGGCGCTCTTCGAAGAGCTTGCGAAGCTCGTCGAGGTCCAGATTCTCCACGAACTCGCGTTGCTCGTCCGTGAGCTCGGCCATGTCTTCTTTGGCTTTCTGCAGCCAATCCCAAAGCTCGTCCTTGAGCTTCTTGGATTCGATCTCGATGCCCTTGAAAAACGACAGGAACGCTTCGTCGAACGAGTCGAGGTGCGCCTCGCTGTGAATCATCACCGAGCGGGCTACGTTGTAGAACCCGTCGAGCGAGCTGTCGTGCAGCCCCGCTTGCAGCGCTTGGGCAAGCGCGATCACCTCTTGCGTCCCGACTGGGACACCTCGTCCACGCAGCTCGTACATGAAGGGGACTAGGATTTTAGCTTCTCCACTGCCTGCCGCCCGAGAGCTGGTCGGCGAAGGCGACGAGGTCTTGTTCCTTCTTGAGCAACGCGCCGAGGAAGGGCAGGTTCTCCTCGAGTTGCACACCGTTGATGCCTGCGCGCTGTAGGACTGCGATCCAATCGACGAGCTCGCTCGTGCTCGGACGCTTTCGCAGACGCCGCATGCTGCGGATCTCGTAGAAAGTTTTGAGGGCCTGGTCGACTAGACTCTCGTGAACCTTGGGATGGTGGACCCGGACAATCTCGTTCATCAGCTCCGGGGTGGGGAAATCGATGAAGTGGAACACGCAGCGACGGAGGAACGCGTCGGGGAGCTCCTTCTCCGCGTTGCTCGTGATGATCACGATGGGGCGTTGCGTCGCGATGATGTCCTGTTGGGTCTCGTCGACATGGAACTGCATGCGGTCGAGCTCGTTGAGGAGGTCGTTCGGGAACTCGACGTCGGCCTTGTCGATTTCGTCGATCAGCAGGACCACTCGCTCCTTCGCGGCAAACGATTCGCCCATCGGCCCGAGCTTGATGTACTCGCTGATGTCGTTGACGTCCTTGTCTCCGAACCGCGAGTCGTAGAGACGCTGGACCGTGTCGTACACGTAGAGGCCATGCTGGGCGAGGGTCGTGCTCCGGATGTTCCAGCGAATGAGAGGCATCTGAAGGGCCTCGGACACCGCCTCGGCCAGCAACGTCTTCCCGGTCCCAGGCTCCCCCCGAATCAGCAAGGGCCGTTCGAGCACCACTGCGCAGTTGACCGCCGATTCGAGCGCTTCGCTCGTAAGATAAGTCGAAGTCCCAGAAAAACGTGCAAAATCATCAGCCATGACGGGCAAACCTATCATGGTCCCCCGTTTTGGCGACCGCGACCCCCGGCAGCGGTACCCTGCGCCCCTGCAGCCCGCCCGGGTGCCAGCGCCAGCGCCAGTGCCAGTGCCAGCGTCAGTGTCAGTGTCAGTGTCAGTGTCAGTGTCAGTGTCAGTGTCAGTGTCAGTGTCAGTGTCAGTGTCAGTGCCAGTGCCAGT
>JAUXFZ010000489.1 GCA_030622585.1 Myxococcales bacterium | reverse complement strand
GTTTGCTTCATGGAGTCGGGGAGCCTACCAGCGCTTGGTGTCGTAGACGACCCCTACTGCGAACGAAAACGCTTCTAAGCCCAATGACAGACTCCTCCTCCCCTCGGCTCCGCCGATCCCTTGGTTTTTGGGCGCTCGTCTTCTACGGCGTCGGCGACATCCTGGGCGCCGGGATCTACGCCTTGGTAGGCAAAGTCGCTGGCGTCGCCGGAAGCGCGAGCTGGGCAGCATTTGCGGTGGCACTCCTCGTCGCCGGCCTGACAGCGCTGACGTATGCCGAGCTCGGCGGTCGCTTTCCTCGGAGCGCCGGCGAGTCGTTCTTCACCGAGCAGGCGTTCGGACGGCCGAGCTTGGCTTTGCTCGTCGGCTGGGTCGTCCTCTGCTCCGGCATCCTCTCCTTGGCGACCGTATCAGTGGCGTTCGGCGGCTACATGAGTGGCCTCGTACCGGGGCTGCCGCCATCTGTCACGGTGGTGGGTATCCTGCTCCTTCTGGCCGCGATCAACTTTCGCGGCATGCGGGAGTCGTCCACGACCAACATCGTCGCTACGATGGTCGAGCTGACCGGGTTGCTGATCGTGATCATCGTGGGTGCGCTCTTTCTCGCCGAGGATCCGCAAGCTAGCGTCAGCGAAACCATTGCAGCCAGCAGCGAGGTCAGCTGGGACAGCATCGCGCGTGGCGCCGCGTTGAGCTTCTTTGCCTTCATCGGCTTCGAAGACATGGTGAACGTAGCCGAAGAAGTGAAAGACCCGGAGCGCAACATGCCACGTGCCATCCTGTTCGCCCTCTGCATCGCCGGGTTCGTGTACTTGCTGGTCGTGATCGTCGCGACGAGCGTGGTTCCGCCTGCCCTGCTCGAGGGGTCCGAGGCCCCCCTGCTCTCGGTAGTTCAGCGCTCGACCGACGCCGTCCCCGATCGGCTGTTCTCCTTGATCGCGCTCTTCGCGGTCGCGAACACCGGACTGCTGAACTTCATCATGGGATCACGCCTGATCTACGGCATGTCACGTCAAGGCTTGCTGCCGCCCGCGTTCGGCCACGTGCACTCGAAGAGACGGACCCCGCACGTTGCGATCGTCACCGTCTTGGCGGTTGCCCTCTTCCTGGCCTTGTCCGGGACTCTCACCCAATTGGCCGGATCGACGAGCCTATTGCTCTTGATGGTGTTCTTCACGGTCAACGTCTCGCTCGCCGTCATCAAGCGCCGCGAGCACGAGCCCTTGCGCACATTTTGCGCGCCCCGTTTGGTTCCGATCATCGGAGCCCTCACGTGCCTCTTGCTGATGCCGTTCATTCCCCGAGGCTCGTTGCTGACGGCCGGAATCGTCCTAGCGCTGGGAATAGGCCTCGTCGGGATACGCAGCCGGCGCTCCGCCGCCTAGTCGTCGTCGGGCTTCGGTGGCTCGTGCGGCAGCGAGGGTCGAAACTCCGCCTTCCGCAGGTCGATAATCACTATCACGAGGAACAGTGCGAATGATAGCGTGCCTATACCTTGGCCGACCGACATCGCCATCATCACCGGAATCCAGCCTTGGTCGAAGAGCGACCAACTCATCAGCACCAAGCCGATGAGCCCGAGCACGCAGGCGTACACCATCAGACGCGAGCGGGACGCGGTGTCGAGGAATCTCTCGACCTTGGCTCGCGGGTTCATGTTCCCTCCCAAGAGGGGGCCGGCAACGCCGAATGGACCTCGCCGCCGGATGGAGTTTCCTCTTCCGGTTTGCTAAAAGGATGCGCGTAGCCGTGACAGCCGGCACTCACGCAACTGGTCTCTCCGGTCCGCATGTCTTCGAGAAGTCCGTTATGGTCCGCGACGTCATTCCAGATCTTCCCCGTCGTGCTGTGACACTGCATGCAGTTGTCGTTCTTGAAGGGCCGGGCGATGTGAATCTTGGGGAGCGCCTCCTCCATGTCGTACCACATGTATTCGGTCAGAAACTTGTACACGTGCCCCATGCCGCCGAGTTTAGTCATGGCGTAGCCGAACATCCCGTAGTCCTTGTGGCAGACGTAGCAACTCTTGTCTCCGAACTTGGTGGTGCGGGAGTGGATGGCTGCCAACGACTCGCTATCGGGGTCGTTGGCATCCGCGAGATGCATGTCCATGGTGTGGCAGCTTCCACAGAACGCGTGGTGCTCGGTAGCCGCCAAGCCCTCCATGTTGCCGATCATGGCGGTGACGATCGGCAAGATCCCGATGCCCAGCATCATGAGCGCCTTCACTCTGGCGTCGAGCGGCGGACGGTAGACCAGGTAGTAGATCATGATCGCCGCAGCGACGATTGCGCAGGTGAAAGCGATCCAAGACAGCGGCGATACGTGCATGTGCAGCATGACCATGATCCAAAATCGGGGGGTAATGCAAGCGGGAAGATCGGCGACGCACGGCGATGGGCGGTGGGGCTTGCGGCCGCAATCGCGTTGACGCTCGTAACGCCCCTATCTCAGGCCGCCGCCCAACCCCATAGCGTGGGAGCAGAGCTTTGGGGGCAACTCGACCCCAACGTCGGGCTACTCATCATCGAAGGCTCGACGCGCAAGCACCCATACGTCGAGGCCGAAGCGTTGGTCTGGGGCGGCGCGGGTTCGCCTCAATACGGGCTACGAGACAACGAAGCGACCTTCGAAGCGCTCGTGGTCACCGTCAAGGTGCGCGATCCGAGGGGCATCAGCGACACACGGCTGGGCCGGTTCATTCTCGGGACCGGCGCGGTGCGCGCCATGCACGTCGACGGAGGTCACATCACGCTGCGTGCGCCCTCCAAGACCCACTTCGAGGTGTTCGGTGGAGTGCCGGTCGACGGGGACATCGAGGGGCGGAGGTACGACTGGGTGGCTGGCGGCCGGGTGTCGCAGGGGCTCGGGAAGATCGGGGTGCTCGGCGCCTCGTACTACAACCGGTACAACGCCGGCCAGCGCTCCGATGAAGAGGTCGGTGTGGACTTCTCGCTCCGTGCCGCGCATTGGCTCGACATGGCCGCCAAGTTCTC
>JAUXFZ010000426.1 GCA_030622585.1 Myxococcales bacterium | reverse complement strand
GGGGTTCTTCGTCAGCGCAAACTCGGTGACGGCATCTTTGTCGCGAAGCTGCTCGATGAAGCTGTCCCGCTTGGGCCTGTGCCCTATCCGCGCGAGCGCCAGTGCGGCCGCGGTCTCGATCAGAATCGAGGGAGGAACTACGTCATCGACCAGGCCGAGCCTGCGCGCCTTTTTGGCATCGAGCTGCTTGCCGGTCAGCATCATATCGAGCGCCGGCTGAACTCCGATTAGCCGCGGAAGCCGTTGCGTACCGCCCGCACCGGGGATCAACCCCAGCTGCGATTCGGGGAGTCCGAGCTTGGTCTTCTTGCTATCGCTTGCCACGCGCGCGTGACAGGCGAGGGCGACCTCGAGGCCGCCGCCGAGCGCGACGCCGTGGATGGCGGCGACCACGGGCTTCCCGAAGTTCTCGATGCGGGCCATGGCCTTGTGCCCTTCGAGGGAGATGCGCTCGCCGTCCTCCGCGGAGGTGACGGTTTCGAGCATCGTGACGTCGGCGCCCGCGATGAAGCTGTCCTTCTTGCCAGAGGTGAAGACGACCGCCTTGATATCGTCGTCGCTCTCGACCGCGCTGAACACCTCGGTGAAGGTGTCGACGAAGTCGTCCTTCAACGTGTTCATCGGCTCGCCGGGAATGTCCATACGAACGATGGCTACGCCGTCGTCGCGCTTTTCGATGGTTAGTCCTTCGCTTGCCATCACTCTGCCTCCAACACCATGGCTGCGCCCAAGCCGCCGGCCGCGCAGGCCGTGCAGAGGGCTAGGTTTCCGCCGCGTCGCTTCAGTTCGCGTAGGGTCTGGGTGATCTGTCGGGCTCCTGTGGCCGCGAACGGGTGCCCGATCGAAATGGAGCCGCCGGTCACGTTGAACTTGTCCCAATCGATCTCGCCGATCTTTTCGGAGCGGCCGAGGTTCGTCTGTGCCCACTCCGCGGACTCGAACGCCTGGGTATTCGATAGAATTTGCGCGGCGAAAGCCTCGTGCATGTCGATGAGGTCGAGGTCCGCGACCTTCACCCGAGCCCGGTCGAGAGCGATCGGTGTGGCGTATGACGGACCCATGAGGAGCTGGCCCGCCGGGTCGAGGGCGGCAAACGCGTAACTGCGAATGAAGCCGAGGACGTCGAAGCCGGCCGCCTTGGCCTTGTCCTCGCGCATGAGGAGCAGTGCGCTTGCCCCGTCGGTGAGCGGCGAGCTGTTCGCTGCCGTCACCGTGCCGTGCTTGCGGTCGAATGCGGGCTTGAGCTTCGCGTAGTTCTCGATCGCGGTGTCCTTGCGAATGAGGTTGTCCTCGCGGATCGCTTCGTCGAAGCGATTGGGAACGAAGACTTCCATCACCTCCTCATCGAGCTTGCCTTCCGCCCACGCTTTGGCGGCGAGCGAATGGCTTCGGTGGGCGAACTCGTCTTGAGCTTCGCGTCCGATGTGGTTTTCCTTCGCCATCTTCTCGGCGCTGTCGCCCATCGAAAGACCGGTCGAAAACTCTTTGATGGCCGGCGGCACGGGGGCGAGGTCTCGGGGGCGAAGGCCCGCGAAGGCCTGCATGCGCTCGCCGAGGCTTCGGGCCCTGGTCGCCGCCATGAGGGCCTCGGCGAGACGCTTCGACACGGTGATCGGCACGTTGCTCGCACTGTCAGCGCCGCCGGCGACGCCTGTGTCGATGGTGCCGGCCATGATTGCCTCGGCAATGTTCACTGTCGACTGATAGCTCGTCGCACAGGCACGCGAGACGCTGTAGGCCTCGATGCTCTTAGGCATCCCCGTCGCCAACACGATCTCGCGGGCGATGTTCGGCGCTTCGACCGACGGGACGACCTGTCCGTAGACCAGCTGTTGGATCTCTTTGGGGTCGAGGTCGATCCGCTGCAGCAGTTCGGAGACCACGATGTTGGCCAAGTCGAGGGCGCTGACCTCACGATACGCCGACCATTGCTTTGCGAAGGGCGTGCGCAATCCGGCTACGATCGCCACGCGTTTTCCATTAGATTCCATGCGCCAAGCTCCTGAAATGAACGGTGATTCAGTGGAAGGGGAGAGCCTGAAACCGGGCCCCGATGATGTCAAGCGAGGACACCGTCGTTGACCGACCCGCGCGAGCCCCTAGACTCAGCCGGTGCACCGCCTGCCCCTGATGCAAAGCCGGTCTGCAGTCTACGAAGACTGGCCCGCGAGACCCGACGATTTCAAAGCGATCCCGCTTCTGCACGATGCGCGCGGCCGCCAGTACACCTATTTGCGCCTCAGCGTGACGGACCGCTGCGATCTTGCATGCGAGTACTGCATGCCGCCAAGCGGGGAGGACGAACACGCGCTCCGCCGCGACCTCATGACTTTCGAGGAAGCTGCCCGCGTGGTGTCGGTGTTCGCGTCCGCTGGCATCCGCCGGGTGCGGTTCACGGGTGGTGAGCCGTTGGTGCGCAAAGACATCGTGCGCCTCGTCGAGCTCGTACACCGGCGCACCGAGGTCGAGCAACTCGTCATGACTACGAACGCCACGCGGCTTTCGGAGCTCGCGCGACCGCTCCGTGATGCCGGGCTCCACGGCGTGAACGTGTCGATCGATACGCTCGACGCCGACCGGTTTGCCGAAATCACCCGTGGTGGCGATCTGCGCCGGGTGCTGGCTGGGATTCACGCTGCTCTCGATGTCGGGCTCGACGTGAAGCTCAACACCGTGCCGCTCCGAGGGCGCAACCACGACGAGCTCGGTCGCATCGTCGACTTCGCGTGGTCGCTCGGCACGAGCCCACGGTTCATCGAACTGATGCCGCTCGGGGAGGGCGCCAAGCTTCCGCCAAGCATGCGAATGAACGCCGACGATGTGCTCGAGGCGCTTGGCGACCGTGTGACCGACGAGGCGCCCGTCGGCGTCGAGGGGCACGGCCCGGCGCGCTACAGGGCCGCCGCCGACGGCTCTGGGCATCGAGTGGGCTTCATCAGTCCGATGAGCAACGAATTTTGCGACACCTGCAATCGGATCCGGGTGACCGCGCGGGGCGACATCCGCGCCTGCCTGGCGTCGCGACGCGCCGTCAGTCTTCGCAACATCATCCGCGCCGGCGGCGACGACCTCGACCTCGCATGGGCCATGGTGTGGTCCTTGTCCGGCAAGGATCGCGGGCATTATTTCTTGGAGCAGGCTGAAGACGAGCATGAACGCGTCGGGATGAGTCTCATCGGCGGATAGGCTACAGGGGCGTGGTGTTGATAAGGATCATGATGGCCTGCCTGTTGATGGCGGCCTGTTCAAGCGAATCAGCGGGCCTTCCGGTGTGGACCTCCGAGGACCACGCCCACCTTCCCGACACCCAAGTCGACCCCAACCGGGTCCCGCAGCAAGAACGTCCCGACCTCACCGTCGGCGACTTGTTGTGGCAGCGAAACTGCGCCCGATGCCACGGCACCGACGGCAAGGGAGGTCGTGAAGCCGCCATCGACTTCGGCGATGCAGAATGGCAGGCAGGCATTGCCGACGCGGCCATCGCGAGAACGATCGCAAGAGGCAAGCCCCCGACG
>JAUXFZ010000162.1 GCA_030622585.1 Myxococcales bacterium | reverse complement strand
TTACACTCCGTGCAGCGCGGCAGCTAGCATACCAAGCAAGGACGCTTCGCTCACGGGCTCGAAGCCTGCTGCCACGCAATTCTATCGTGCCACGATCAATCTGCGCACAGCTTGCGCCCTTTGCCCAAACTTCCCACGGAACTAGGGGGCCGGAGTAGGCACGGGGTTTGCTTCGTGTGAAGCCCTAGGCTTGGAGGAGACGATGACGACACGGAAACTAGAAAATTCGGAATGGCGACAGTACTTCGATGAGGTCGCAAAGCGCCTCCCGTCGATGCGGGTAGGCGTATCCATTTTGGGGGACGATATAGGCGCGCAGCTCGAGACCGAGAACGGTGCGCTGCTGGGGATGAGCTACGACTCGAATGGCGAGGTTTTCGAGATAGCCACCTCCAGCATCGCTCACCGAGTGCCTAAGCCGAAGGAAATCTACGTTCGCGAAGAGGCAGGGAGGCTCTCGAGTGTCGAGGTCGTTGCCCAGGACGGCACGAAGCAGATCATCGAGCTTCGAGCGCTTCCCTCGTTGCCAGCGTCCTGACTTCCGGCTACGGAGCCTTGATGATGGCGCGGACATGGATCTTGGTGGCTCACGAGGCAGGGGCGCGGGTGTTCGAGAACCGTGGTTCCGGCAAGGGGTTGGATCTCGTCGAGACGATTGAGCATCCCGAGGGCCGAGCGCGTGACCGGGACATCGACGCCGACCGCCCGGGTCGTTCGTTCCGCAAGAACAGCGGAGACCCTCGCCGCGCCGCGATGAGCCGAAGCGAGGGCCCGCACGACAGGGTGGTCGCCGATTTCGCCAGGACACTCACAGGCAAGCTCCAGAGCGCCCGCGCAGAGAATCAATACGAGCGTCTGGTTCTCGTTGCTCCACCCCGATTCCTTGGGTTATTGCGTTCCTCGCTCGATGGTCCGACCGCTCGGCTCGTAGTCGGCTCGGTTCCCAAGAACCTTGCGCATAGCAAAGAGGCCGAGCTCATCGAGCATCTTGGCGACGTGATCGCCGTTTGACCGAGCGCTCGCTCATCGGGCGCCTGACACGAAGAGGTAGAAGAGATGGCTAACTTTGAAATGCCCGTGACCGAGTACATGACCAGCCCCGTCGAGAAGATTCGCATTGGGGACAGCTTGGTCGCCGCAAACGCCCTGTTTTCCAAGCAAGGCGTGTCCGCGCTTGCCGTCGTCGACGACACCGACGAGCTCAAGGGCGTGGTTTCCCGCACCGATATTCTCCACGCTGCGGTGTTCACCCACGGCGAGACGTTTCGCGTTCCAGACCGCCCTGTTGAAGAGGTCATGAAATCACCTGCGCTTCAGGTCTCGCCGGAGGCAAGCCTGGCAGAAGCCGCGAAGCTGATGCTGAAGCAACACGTGCACCGCATCTTCGTGACGAGGGGGGGCAAGCCTGAGGGCGTGGTCTCTACTCGCGACCTCATGCGTGCAGTTCGCGAAAAGCGTGTGAAGACCCCGATTTCGGAGATCGCGTCCGCCTCCGTGGTGAAGGTGAGGGCCGACGAACCCATCGCATTGGCGGTCGACCGACTCGATCTCTCCAACAAGCACGGCTTGGTAGTGGTCGAAGAAGATTTTCCGATCGGCATCTTCGACCAGGCCTGCGCCCTCGACTCCCGCCGGCTGCCCCCGGGCACAGCGGTGGAGAACGCGATGAACGTCCGCATCTTGATTCTCCCCGCCGGAATGGGCCTCGGCCGTGCCGCGGAGCAGGCGCTCGGCATGAACGTGCGGCGTATCTTGATCGGGGACGATCGCGGAGTGACCGGGATCGTCGGCGGCTTGGACTTCGCTCGCGTCATGAGCTGAAGTTGCTCTAGGCCCGTGCGTCGTACCAAGCGCGTTGCAGCGCTTCTTGGTCGTCGGGGTGCGCAATCGAGATGAGCAATTGAGCGCGCTCGTTGAGCGTTCTGCCGTAGAGGTCGACGGCGCCGTTCTCGGTGATGATGAAGCGAACGTGTGCCCGCGTCGTGACGACGCCGGCGCCCGGGCGCAGCGTGGGTACGATTCGGGGAATACCTTTTCGGGTGCGGCTGGTCAGCGCGATGATCGGTTTGCCTCCCTGCGAGGTCATCGCGCCACGAATGAAATCCATCTGCCCGCCGACCCCGGAGATCACGCGGTGGCCGATGGAGTCGGAGCAAACCTGCCCGGTGAGGTCTACTTCGACCGCAGAGTTGATGGCGGTTACCTTGGGGTTCCGGTTGATGACCGCGACTCGGTTCACGTACCCGATGTCGTACTGGACGACGGTCGGGTTGTCGTCGATGTAGTCGTACACGCGACGCGTGCCGATGACGAAGCCGGAGACAGTCCGGCCCGGGTGTACTATCTTGCGGCTGTTGTCGACGGCCCCACACTCGAGCAGAGGCAGCAGCCCGTCGGACCACATCTCGGTGTGAACCCCCAGATGACGATGGCCCTTGAGAGCGGACAGGACGGCGTCGGGGACCGCCCCAATTCCCATTTGAAGGGTGGCTCCGTCTTCCACCAGCGCGGCCGTATGATGCCCAATTGCCTGCTCCTCTTCGCTCGGAGGCGCCGTAGGCACCTCTGGGAGGGGCTCGTCGTGCTCGACCAGCCAATCGAGTTGGTCGATGTGTACGAAACCGTCGCCATGGACGCGCGGCATGTGACGGTTGACCTGGGCGATCACGATTTTTGAGGAGTCGACTGCCGCTCGGGCCACGTCGACCGAGACGCCGAGGCTGCAGTACCCACGCTTATCGGGCGGTGACACCTGGACGAGCGCGACGTCGGGCGCGCGCCGTCCCGAACGGAACAACTGGGGAATCTCGGAGAGAAAGCAGGGAAGGTAGTCGACGCGGGCCCCGTCGACGTAGGGGCGAATGTTGTGGCCGACAAACAGATTCGCCACGCGAAACGAGCGTGCGTATTCCGGCTTGGCGTAGGTCGCCTCCCCCGATGTGTGCAGGTGGATTAGCTCGACGTCGCGAAGCCGGCTCGCTTCTCGGACCAGGGCGTCCAACAGGCCGGTGGGAGTTGCGGCGCCTCCATGCACGAACACGCGTTGGTTGGAATTGATGTGGTTGACCGCTTCGTCGGCAGTGCAGAGCTTGGACATCTCATTGTGGCTGTTCTGGGTGGTGGCCCGGTTCGGGTTCCGGCTCAGGCTCGAGCCCGGGTCCCACTGGTGGGCGACGCCGTTCGAGATCGATTTCGAGTACCGGGGGCGGCGTGGGCAGATCGAGCGGTCCCGAAGTTCGGTCTATGTTGCCCTGGGGGGGCTCCACCTTTGTACTGGGCTGGTACTCTTGCGCTTGTTGCATTTCGGTGCCCTGGCCGCCGCGTACCCGGCCACTCGCGCAGCCGCTCACGAGCGCGACGATGCAAGCCCCAAGAAGCAAAGCGTGAGGGAGCGGGCTCACGGCGTTCCCCTTCTGCGCTCCGTGGGCGTCAGGTTCGGCTTCACGTCGACCAGCGTGTGGCACTGGTTGCACGCCAGTAGAAGGTGCCCGAAGATCTCTGCCTGCCCCCGCGTGGTCGGCTTGCCTTCGACCGGCTCCCCCGGCTTCGGCACGTATTCGTCTTCACGGACTTTGCCCTCGACTGCGGCGGCGAACGCGAGGTCGTGAACCTCGTAAGCCAGTCGCGTGGCACCCGTGTGGCTTTCGGCGTCGGGTTCACGCGACCCGTGCAGCGGGGACTCGGCCAGCACCCTGGCTGCCATTTGGAAGGTCCTCGGCGAGTCACTCAACAGCGCTTCCCACATCCGCTCGATCGCCCAATAGTGCCGTCGCATATGCATCCTCAGGTCGCTGCCTTGCGGGGTTGGATCGAGCTTCATCGGGGGTCCACGGTCTAGTGCGTGGTGGCATTGCCCGCATGCGTACGAGAGCCGAGCGAAGGACATGCATGCCTCTTCGAGATCGCCGGCTTCCCGCACCTGGCCCGCGAGCTCTCGGGTGATTCGTGCGTACTCCTTGCCTTGTTTGGGGAAGGGGACGTGCTCCATGAAAAAGCCCAGCTTGCGCATCGCTTGCTGCGCGACGGGGAGATCGCCGCGAATCAGAGCGTTTCGTGCCACGACGGAGAGCGCGGCGTGGTCTCTCATGACGGCCTCGAAGCCCGCGGGCGTCGCCTCCTCCTCAGAGGCGCCCTTCGGCTCGCACTTGCAGCCGCCCGACAACGCGATCGCCAGCCCCACTACGATAAACCGCCCGACCATGACGCTTCCGTTATGCACTGTCCGAGCGCTCGTTCAAGACACGGCGCTTTCAGCCGTCGTCGTGGGTGAGAAGCAGGGGCACCTTGGCGTCCTGAAGGAGCCGCCTAGCGACGCTTCCGATGAGGAGGCGTTCGATGCCGCTCTTGCCCGTGGTGCCGGCGCAGATCAGCGTCGCGCCGACATCATCGGCGACCCGGAGGATACCCTCGGTCGGGTCTCCCGTGACTAGGTGGGTCTGGACTGCTTGCGCGTCGATCGAGAAAAGCTCCTTGGCTTCGGTTTGCAGCATTTCGTCGAGCCCGAGGCGTAGCGCCTCGCGACGCTTCTCGGCGGCTTCTCCGACGACGGCACCGCGGTCCGTGTACTCACCCCATACGTCTAGGTAGCAGTGCACCATGTGCAGCGGGCCGTGGAAGATACCGTGGATCGCGCGCGCAACCTCCGCCGCGCGTCTGGAGGGGGCCGAGAAGTCGAACGACATCACGATCGAGCTGGGCATCACACCGCCCTCGGGCGGGATGACGATGATCGGAGTGTGGACCGTCTTGATGACCCGCTCCGTCACGCTGCCGTACATCAGCTTCGAGACACCGGTTCGGCCGTGAGTGCCTACGATGACGAGGTCCACGTCATGCTCTCTCGCGTAGTCCCGGATCACCTCGTGGACCGTTCCCTCACGAATGGCCGTGAAGTGTTCCACCCCGGCGGCCCCCACGATTTTGCCCTGCTCATCGAGGGCATCCTGCGCCTCGTTGAGGATGCGAGTCACTGCCTCCGGACCTGGGCTATACGACAAGTCCATGAGCAGGTAGGTCGGAACCACCGGGGTATGGAGGAGGTGGACCTGAGCGGAGCACTGCTTGGCCAGCTCGACGGCGTAGCTCACCGCGTGTTGAGCGTTTTCCGAGAAATCTGTGGGTACGAGGATCTGGTTGATCTGCATGTGGTGTCCTCTGCCTCTGTGCGAGTGGCGACCTAGCCGCCGAATGTGTCGCTTGGGATGATGTTGTCGCGAAGGAGCTTGTCGGTCACGTATTCGCGCTCTTCTTCTTCGATGTCGACCCGTAGCATAGCCGCGAGCTTGGTCACGCCCGAGGCGAGGTCGTCCGGCGAGCCCGCCTCCCGAATCGCATCCACCAGCTTGTCTAGCTCTTTGCGCTGCTCAGCATGCTCGGAGTACAGGTGCCGGACACGCTCGGGGCCGAAGCCGTCAGCCTCTTCGATGGCGGGTGCCAAGTGAGCCTCTTCGAAATTCATGTGCAGCTCCAGGATGCCGCGCAGGGCGTAAGCCGCACGTTTGACCTGTCCGGCGTCTACCGTTCTCGCGCCGAGCTGGGCGACCCCTGCTTCGAGCTCCGAAAGCATTTGCTCGATTTCCCGGTGCTGGCTCAGCACCTTCTGTCGAACCTCGGAGGGCATCAACGGTTGGTCTTTCATATCTAGGTATTCTGCAAGGACTGCGCCACCGGTTTAGCAGCATTTCGCTTTGACGCGCACGCAAGTTCTGCGCCCCGTCGGAATCTTTCGCAGAACCTGCGTTTTCTTCGCTATGCTTGCAGCCCAAAAACCGTGTCGGTCGCCTGGCACGAAGCTTGATGTGCAAGGGTACAATCATGGATCAGCCACAAACGATTCTCGTCGGTACAGACTTCTCAGATATCTCGGACGAGGCGCTTCGGGCCGCGGCGCTCTACGCCAAGATGTTCAAGGCTCGCGTGCTGGTGACTCACGTGTTCGACCCGACGCCGAACGTTCCGCCTGTCGTATGGTCGCGTCCTGACCTCCTCGACCGCAGCGTTCGCGTCGAGATCGAAGACGCGATTCGTGAGACTCTAACCGGCAAGACCGCCGAGCTTCTCAAGGGCGTTCCAGAAGTGGAGCTCAGCGTGATTCAGCATCCGTCCCCCGGCCGGGCCTTGGTCGAGATGGCCGAAGATGAGAGCGCCGA
>JAUXFZ010000300.1 GCA_030622585.1 Myxococcales bacterium | reverse complement strand
TTCATCCTCTACGCCATCCCCCTCGCGATCGGCTGGGCGGTCACCGTGGGTGCGATGCTATCCAAAGACCCCGTCCGCCGACAAATGGGCGCGGCGCTGTTGTTGCTGCTCAGCGCAGGCTACGCGCCACGCACCCCGAGTGGCTTGATCGTGACTGTACTCAGCGTCGCCCTGCTGACCCGAGTCGGGATCGCGTCGGCGCAGCGTCGTCGGGCGCGTTAGAATACGAAGCTCACGCCGAGGAAAGTGACTTTGGCGGCGCGGCTAACCCACGGCGCCCACTTCGAATCGGGCAGGAAAAACCGATAGAGGTCTAGGCCCGCGGGGATGACCACCAGAAGTGCGACCCAGTTTGGATTGATCTGGGCTGCGCGCGCCATGCCATGGATGTCTCCAATGGGCGGCTTCACCTGAAACCACGTGGACAGGGCGTACCCGGTCGAGAGCGAGATGTTGAAGAAGAGCATGCCCTTTTGAAACGGCGAGCGGTGATATCGAAGCGACGGGTCGAGCGAGAGCAGCAGCTCCGACACGAGGTGCTGGACGTTGAAGCCCGCCGACGTGATCATGTAGGTGCCACTCCTCCCGCCTTTGAAGGGTTCCCCCGTGTCGATGTGGAAGCAGCCCGCATCGTTACAGCTCACGCCCGGCGATATCCGAAAGAACGGGATGAAGCCCGCGTACCGCAGGCCCTCGAAGGTGGGCACATTGCCGTACGCCAGGTTCATGAGAACGTGCCCGAGCTCATGCGCGAGGAAACCCGCCAGGACCCCAGCGCTCCCGATGCCGACCGCCCGCCAGCGCCCTCCCCTCGTGTTGCTCCGCCAAGGTTTGTTGAAGCGTTCCTTGTCTTTGTTCCGCTCCTCCGCCCAGGGGTGAGCAGGAGGCTCGGGCTCAGCCTGCGGAACGTAGTCGATCGAAGCGGACTCCACTTCCAGCGGAGCGGTCTCTTGGGCGAGCCCAGACGAGGGGAGCATTGCGAGGAATAGAATGCCCCAAACGAACCACATGCTTCGCCAGCCATAGCACAACCGGGGCGAGCCTAGTTGTGACGAGGGTGAACCTCGTACTTCGCGAGTGACTTGCCACCGCGAGTGTCCTACAAAGCGGCTCCCGATGAAGTGGACCAAGCGCATTGAAGACCCGAACGTGTGGCGAATCTATCGGGGAACCGTGGGACTCAGCGTTGCTTATGGGATGGCGCTCTCGCTGCTCGCGATCTTTCTAGACGCGAAGGGGTTCACCAAGAGCGACATTGGAAGCCTAGCGTTCGTGTTCGGCCTGGGCATCGTCGCCTTGTCCCTCGTGATGGACCGTCTCATCGAACGGTTCGGCGCAAAAGAGATGCTGGTCACGTCCTTCTTTGGCTACGCGGCGACGGTGACCGTGTTTCCTTTTCTCGACAACTTCACTTCGATCGCCGTGCTGCGGTTCTTCGACGGAGCGTTCTCGGTGGGGATCTGGATCGGCGCAGAGACCATGCTCCTGTCGCGCGCTGGTGAACGTAACAAGGCGTTCACCATGAGCCTATATGCCGTCGCGATGGGGATCGGTTACGCGCTCGGCCCTGGATTGGCATGGGCGCTGACGCGACTGGGGCCTTTGGCGATCGGATTCGTCGCTGCCGGGGCACTCTCGCTCGCTGCCGGCGTCTACCTGCTCTTGAGGCTCGAGCCGACCAGGGCCACTCGCCAGATCGTGTCACTCGGGCAGCTCGACGAAGAAGCGCCGACGGCACCTCCCCGAAGGCTCTCGCGCGGTGAAGTGCTTTGGCAGATCAAGAACTCCTGCCTCGCCACCTTCACCTATGGCTACTTTCAAGCCAGTGTCGTTCTCTTCCTGCCGCTCTACCTGATGCAAAGCAAGGGGATCACCGAGGGCCAAACCATCTGGATCCCCGCATTCTTCGCGCTCGGCATGCTGCTGTTCACCAACCCTGCGGGCTTGCTCGGTGACCGCATCGGTCACCTGCTCACGATGCGCGGTCTGTCCATGGTCGGCGCAACGATGGTCCTGGGTTTCGTGTTTCTAGACTCGTACTGGGCGATGGGCGTCGCGGTGATGGTGGCCGGCGCCACCCTGGCATCCATCTCACCCGTAAGCCTAGCGCTGCAAGGGGTGACTCTCCGCCCCGAGGACTACAGTCGCGGCACCTCGATTTACAACACCTTCTACGCCCTCGGCATGCTGGTCGGCCCCTTGATCTCCGCCCACATCTTCCAGCACCACGGCGGAGCGATGATGCTCTACCACCTCGTCGCCCTATGGACGGGCTTCGTCGTGTTCAGCGTAATCTTCTACCGCGACGACCCGGCCACCCAACGACGCCAGGACAGGTTCGCTCTGCAACGAAGAGCGGAGAGCTAGCTGCGATGTCGATCGTCGTGTACCAGTACCCGAACTGCAGCACCTGCAAGAAGGCGCTCCGGCTTCTCGACGAAGCCGGCGTGGACTTCAAGTCGAAAGACATCGTCGTGAGTCCGCCGTCGAAGGCCCTTCTCGCAAGGGCCCTGAAGCTGTCCGGGCTCCCCCTCAAGAAGCTCTTCAACACCGCGGGGAAGAGCTATCGTGAGGGGGGATTCAAGGACAAACTGCCAACGATGAGCGACGAGCAGGCGCTGACCGCGCTGGCGAAGGACGGCAAGCTAATCAAACGTCCCTTGGCCCTAGGAGACGGTTTCGCGCTCGTCGGCTTCCGAGAAAGCGAATGGCGAGAAGCGCTCGGGCGCTAGGTGCCCCACCTTCACGTAAATGAGGCAGCCCGCTTTGGAGAACGGCTTGTGCCGGCTCGCGTGGGGGCTCCGCATCCATGTATTGGCGGGATAGTCGCCCCGCTCATCCGAGAACACGCCCTCGAGGACCAGAATCTCTTCGCCGCCCATGTGCATGTGCTCATGGAACTCGGTGCCCGCTTGCCAACGAACCAGCGCGACGTTCTCACCACGAAACTCGTGAAGCGGGCGGACGCTGAGGCCGGGGACGGCTCCCGGAACGAAAGGCGCCGAGCGGGTATCGATCCGAACCGGCGTTTGATCCTCGACGTCAAACTGCCGAAGCTTCACGAAGATCGTGCAGCCTTCCTCGGTGTACGGAGCGTGGCTCGAACCCGGGGGATTGCGGACATAGGTGCCCGCGGGATAGTCGCCATGTTCATCGGAGAATACGCCATCGAGGACGAGAAACTCCTCTCCGAGCTCGTGCGTGTGCTCCGAAAAACTGCTCCCCGGCCCGTACCTCACAATCGACGTCGCTCGCGCGACCTCTCCTCCCACGCGATCCAACATGCGCCGGTCGACGCCGGGTAACGGTGACGGCACCCAGGGCAAGTCCGGAATGTGGACGACAACGCGCTCTTGGAATCTCGATCGAATCTCCATGTGGATCTCGTAAGGCTGGGGAGGGGCTAGGTTGCTGCGCTCATCGAAAGCACACGCTCGATGACCTGCACGATCGTGTCTGGGCTCTGCGCGCCGACGATCGGGTACCGGTCGCCGATTAGAAAGAACGGCACGCCCGTGATGCCGCCGCGGCGGATGGTGTCGGCCTCTGCCGCGATGCGCTCTCGATCGTCGTCTCGCGCGAGCCGTTCAGCCACATCGGTTCGTTCGAGGCCTGCTTCGGACGCTAGGCTCGCTAGGACTTCGGAGTCGCCCACGTCTTTCCCTTCGAGGAAATACGCCTCGAACAATCGCTCGACCACAGCGGTGCGGGTTTCCCCGGCAGGGGCCCAGTCGATCACGGTGTGGGCGGCAAGCGTATTGGGGACCCGTTCGATGAGGTCGAACTGAAAATCGATGCCGGCGGATTGCCCCGCATCCTGCATGCGATCTCGCAACGCGTCGATGTTGCCGCCAAACTTCCGTTGGTAGTGCTCGTCGAAGGACACACCTTCGCGTGGGACATACGGATGCAGTTGATACGGACGCCAGTCCACCGCGGTCTCGAGCTCTGGCAATCGAGCGAGGGCGTCCCCCAGCCGCCTATGCCCGATGAAGCACCACGGACAAACGATGTCGGAGACGATGGTGATGGGAAGGGGCACCGCAGGTCTATAGGGCAGGGAGAGAGTCTCGCACACCCTCGCCTACGCCAGCTTCGACACCGCGTCGCCGATCCGACCGAGGCCTTCGCGGATCATGTCGTTCGACGCGGCGTACGAAATACGTACGAAGCCGGGAGCCCCGAAGGCTGTACCCGGGACGACGGCGCAGCGCGCCTCTTCCAACAGATAGCCCGCGACATCGACGTCGGTTTCGAGCTTCTTACCGCCGCCTTGCTGGCCGATCAGGGCCTGCACGTTTGCAAAGGCGTAGAAGGCACCCTCGGGCATTCCGCAGCGGATGCCGTCGATCGCGTTGAGGCCCTCGACGATGATGCTTCGGCGCTCCTCGAACGCTTGGCGCATTTCTTCCATCGGCTCCCACGGGCCGCGAAGCGCTGCAATCGCCGCATGTTGGGCGA
>JAUXFZ010000084.1 GCA_030622585.1 Myxococcales bacterium | reverse complement strand
TGCCACGGGCCCTTCGACACGCCGACCCACACCGGCCTCGCGGTGCACAACTCGATCGCCTGCGCCAGCTGCCATCACCCACACAAGCCGACCGCGGAGACAGTGGAAGCTTGCACCGACTGTCACTCGGGGCTGAACGTCCAGCATGGCCGCGCCGAGAAGAGCGGAACCTGCGCCGACTGCCACGGAGGGCACAAGCTCGCGGCGGAAGCCCCCGCGTGCATGCAATGCCATCAGAGCGAGCGGCCACGAATCCCGAAGACCGCGACTTTCGGAGGCGGCCACGATACCTGCGCGGATTGCCACCAGGCTCATTCGTTTTCGGCGTCGAGCGCGACTCGCTGCGAGAGCTGCCATGAGCGCAAAGCCGTGCTCGCACAGAGGACGGCCCCCGAGCACCGCGACTGCAGTAGTTGCCACGAGCCGCATGCGGTCCGCTCGGCCGGCGACCGATCGTGCAAAGGCTGTCACGAGGACGTGGCCTCGACGCACCTGGTTGAGAGCAAGGCCGACTGCATCTCCTGCCACGACCCGCACCCGAAGCGCGCATCACAGGTCGCGATGCAATGCTCCCAGTGCCACGAGGAGGCGCAGTCGGAGCGAGCCTTCCACGCGCGCAAGACGGTGTGCACGGACTGCCACCAGCCTCACGGCTTCGACCTCAGCGGTCTCACCCAGCAGGCTCTCTGCAACGAGTGCCACGCGAAGCAAGCGCGACTGACTAGGCGCATCGAAGACCACTCGGCCTGCCAATCGTGCCACGAGGGCACAGCCCACGCGTTGAGCGGACCCGTCGCCTGCGCGAGCTGCCACGACGATATCCTTGCCGGGAGCCCCGACGGCCACCAGGAGTGCACCAGCTGCCACGAGCCCCACGGAGGCGGCGTGGGCTCAGCAACCACGTGCACGAGCTGCCACGAAGCGACCGACCTCCCAGGCCTCCACCGAATCCCGGCCGACCCTCGAAGCCAGGGTCACTCCGACTGCGCCGCCTGCCACAACGTCCACAGCTCGACTGTCCGAGCCGACCGAGCCTCCTGCATGGAATGCCACGACAACATCGCCAACCACGAACCCGAAGCAACCCGCTGCACCGGCTGCCACACCTTCATCAAACGCTAAGGGGACACGCTCCCCCTAGAAGGCGTCGATGCGGCCGTTGATGTGGGGGGCCGCGGGCGTTAGGCGGGTGCCCTCCGCGTTGATTCCCTGGTGACAGCCGTTGCAACTCGCCGACGAGTGACCCAAAGGCGGGTTCTCGTGGCACGACTCGCAGTTGATCTCTAGCTCCTCGTCCCAGGCGACCATCTGCGTAGTACCACCGCGGTCGTGGCAGGTCGTGGCGCAGCGCAGCGTGTCGAAGTCGTAGGTGGCGTCGGGTCCCCATGCGGGCTGGAACACGACGTCGACCTCGCCGTTTCCGTGGCGGCCATCGAGCGTCGCAAAGTCGTCGCCGAAGTGGCAAGCCTGGCAATCGAGGGGGCGCTCCATGTTGGCCGACGACGTCGTGTGGGGCTCATGCGCATACCCGGCGGGAGGCCCAGGAAAGTAGCACTGGTCTCGCGGTGGATACGCGCGCTCCCCATCACCGTGGCAGGTGCCGCAGGCCATCACGCCGCCAGGGAGGCTGTGGCAGTCGGTGCAGTCGGTGGCGCCCGGCGGGGGTTTGATGACGACCTCGTCGAGTGGCGGCGAACCTCGATGGCAGAGGCCGCACGCGTCGGAGCGCTCAGGATCGACGATCGGTTGCCAGTCGGTTTCTGCGAGATAGGCGCCGTGCCAGTCCGCCGCACGCGGATCGATCCACTGACCAGGATGCGTGCTCTTGTTCGCGGGGAACGCGCCCTCGGTGACCCAGTTGGTGAGGCCCTGAGTCTCATCCTCCGTAAGCAGGCCGACGTGATCGGGTTCGTCCAAAACTACGATGATCGGCGCGGCTGGCTCGGGCGGCAGCGTCGCCGGTTGACCGTCGGGAACACATCGAATCGTCTCCAGGTAGTCCTCGACCCGATAATCCGCGGCAGCCAGCGGGCCGCTGTGACACTCGACGCAGTGCTCCTGCAAGAGGGGATCGATATCGGCGAACACGGTTGCGGGCTCCGGCCGATCGCGCGCTTCGCTACAGCCGGCCACCGCAGGTATGGCAACCAGCAGAGAAGCGACCAGAAGCTGGGATGTCGACCGAGTCATGGGTTTGGAAAGAAGCCGCCGTGGCAGACAGCGCATGGGTTCGTGGCAGCGACGGGCTGCTCTTGGAAGGCGGCGCGATCGACTTGGATCATCCTGTGGCTCGCAATGTCGTTCCAGAAGTACTGGACTTGCGGCGCGCCGCCCGGGATCGAGTCCAGCAATGCCGGCGTCGACGCTCCGGACTTGGCGGTCGGCACCATGTGGCACTCCGTACACCGGAACTCACGATTGATCGTCGAGTGGGTGAAGCCGGTCTCGTCCTCCACGTGCTCGATGACCGGAATCACGTCGCTATGGCACACGGTGCACACCACGTTGAGGTTGTCCTGCACATCTGGCCCATACACATCCTCGAAGTTCGCATGCGGACTGTGGCATCCCGTACACGTCGAGATGCGATCCGGATTTCGATAGTGTCGAGAACGAATGTGGTCGGAGTACTGCTGATAGTGCGCCGCCGGGTCACCCGACGGGAAGAAGTCCTCGGGCGAGCCACTGACACGAGTCGTGTGCTCTAGAGCAAAATCCGCGCGTCGAATGCCAGGCGGGGGCATCTGGTTATCCACGGAAAGCGGCAGGCCGGTCGTGCCCGCGCCAATGCCGAGGGGACGAGAGTGGCAACTTCCACAGATCGCCGTCGCGCGCCCCGGGGTCAGCAGCCGAGGCGAGACGATGTAACTCCCTCTGGGGCTTAGCTCCAGATGCTCGGAGCCAGGTCCATGGCAGGCTTCACAACCAGTGTTGATCAGCTCGACCCGGCCGTCGCCGTCATAGTCGAATGCCCCAGCGGAATCGAATACGGCGCTCGCAGACCAACCGGCCGCATCGCTGCCGGCCAAACGAAAGCCCGTCATGTGGCAACCGGCGCAATTGTTGTCGAACGATTCCTGATTGCCCGGTTCGGTGAGCAACCCACTACTGAAGTCGAACCACTGATCGGAACGATAGTCACGCCAGGGCCAGTCATCCGGATTCGGGTTCGAGAAGTCGCCCTGATAATTGTACTGCACCGGCAGCACGAAGTAGCTGAAGCTCCCGTCCATGGTGGCGCGCCGCATCAAGTATTGCTGCCGGTGAAGCGCGCCGCCGTAGGTCAGCACGACATCGTAGCGCCGCGCCGCCTCCAGATTCTCACGGTTCACGACCTCGACGTAGTAGGCACCGACGACCCCCAGCGGCACGCCCGTATCGCGCCGTAGGTCGACCTCGAAGCTCACGGTACCGGTTGGCGGGCTGTCGCTCACCAGGCACTTCGATGGGTCCGGATCCGCCGCATCGCAGTCGTAGTAGAAAAGCGTCGTGCCCGTGTCGAATGCCTCGAGCCCGTCGTCGAAGTCGGGCCAGGGGCTGATGTCCTGCAGACTCGATCGTACGCCCGGGACCTGAAGGCCGACGTTGTGCGCAGTCGCCGCCGTGCTGTGCAGCCCGTGACACACCATGCACGTCGAAGAACCAACGTACGTGGCCTGCGCACTCGGCTTCGAGCTCACGCTAATGTTCATCTGCATGCCGAGCAGTGACGCAGTCGAAAACGAGACCCGCGTGTTGTTGCCACCCGGCAAGTGCTTGGCGTCGTCGGCCGCAGGAAACCAAACGACGAAGTGGCTGCCTTCAGGAAGCGTCTCGAAACGATACTCTCCGCGCTCGTCGACGGCGGCCTGCTCGTAGCTATCGCCGTGGTCATCGATCAAGTCTTCGATCGGCTCGTCGTTATCGAGCACCGCGGTCTGCTCCGGCGATGCGAAGAGATCGATCGGCGTCTCCGAAAGCGCTTCGACATCCGCCGCGGGAACCAGGTACACAGTGCCGCTCGGAACCGGGACAAGGTTGGGCTCCATGATCCGGCCGACTAGCCCAAGGACCTCTGGCTCGATGCCAGGCACGGGTGGTGCGCCAGGCTCGCCGGGCGGACCCTCAGGACCTTCCGGACCCTCCGACCCCGTGTCACCGGCACAGCCGACAGCGGCTACGACCAAAACGGCAACCAGCGAAATTGAGCTCAGCTGCCGCAGCGCGTGCATGGTGCGATGATTAACGATTCTGGGCGGCGCTTCAAGTGTCGCGCCGCCCAGTATCTTGTGATGTGGCTCTATGGCCACGTGGCCCTATCCGCCCTACTGCAGGGGGAACCAGGGTGCGTGCACCACGCCGACGTCTTCAACGTTGCTACCCTCACCATGGCAGAGCGTGCAGACCTCGACTGCACTTGGGTTTGGATCGCCAGGTACGGCCAGGAGCATGCCATCGTCGGTCTGCTTGACCGACAGCTTGGCCCCGCCCGGGATGAGCGAGTGAGCCGCGGCCCACTCGCTGTTGTGACACTGCAAGCAAGCCGCAGCGTTAGCCGTCACATTGAGGTCGTCCTCTTGGTTGGCCAGTGTTTGAGCGCGCTCCGGGGTGCGTGGTGTGGTCGGAGTGACCTCTTCGGGGAAGTCATCGTTGCCGAAGTTGTCACTGACGAAGGTCGTCGCGATACGCGGGTCGGTCGCGGGGTCGGTCGGGTAGTAGCTGCCACCGACATGGCAGGCAGCGCAGTTGTTCAGCTCACCCGGGTAGGTGACGTGGGTGTAGTCATGCTCACCGCCGCCGAACCCGTAGATGACGACGTTCGCGGCATGAATGCCGTGGATCATCGCCTTGAAGTCGATCGACTGCTCGCCCTGGACACCACCTTCCGCGCGGGCACGAATGTCCGTGGCGTTGGCGTTGTGACAGGTCACGCAGAGCGCGATGCTGTTGGTGCGATTGTTGCCGTGCAGGCTCAGGAGGCCGCCGTGGCAGCTCGCGCACTTCTCGATCGAGACGCCGAGCTCACGCGCTTCGCCAGCACCACCAGCTTCGCTGATCGCGTAGTAGGCAACAGCGCCCGTGACGGGGACGCGCAAGGTGTCTCCGTTGAAGTCTTCCGCGGGGTGGCCCTCGAGGGCGGCCGCGAGACTACCGCCGGTCAAGCCCGAAGGAACCGCGACGGGCGACGTGATCGTGTAGGTGTTGTTGCCATTGTCGATGCAGTCGTCCCCGGGGCAATTGCCACCGAGCGGATCCATGCTGACGTTCTGCGCCGGGGAACCCGGCCGGAAGCCGGCAGCCTGGCTGCCCGTATCGACGTTGGTGTAGTCGTTCGAGGGCCAGGCAATCATGACGGCGAGCCGAGCCGAGCCACCCCAGGTATCGGTGTCGAACGGGCCACCGGGCTCGTTCAAGTCGTACGCCGAGTCACCGTCGTTCGGATTGGTGACCGAGAAGGTCACCTCGGGGTTCTGGCCGACGTC
The DNA here is from genome assembly GCA_030622585.1 of Myxococcales bacterium. Classification (GTDB taxonomy): domain Bacteria; phylum Myxococcota_A; class Polyangia; order Polyangiales; family Houyiibacteriaceae; genus SG8-38. The sequence goes on along the minus strand of JAUXFZ010000084.1, from coordinate 2,743 downwards.
GGTGCTGGTCACGTCGAGGATGTTGTACTCATAATCCTGCGCCGCGAGCAGCTCCGGAATGGCGTGCCGCGTCGCGGTAACCAGGTCCGGGAAAGCACTCGGGTTGTTGTGGCAGCTCAGGCAAGCCGCGTCCTCCAGAACGGTGCTCACGTCGTTGATGACGTGCTCGATGCCGTAAGTGCTGACCGCCGTAATCGGGTCCGTGTCAACCTCCACGAGACGGCCGACGTGGCAAGCACCACAGGCCAGCGAGTTGACCATCGTCGCCCAGGCATCGCCCTCGGGGGCATCGTCTTCGTTGTGGCAGCTTTGGCATTCTCGCACGTCCTGCGGATAGGTTACCTCGGAGTAATCATGCACGCCTCCGCCGAAGCCGATGACGACGTACGGCTTGCCTCCGGCTTCTCGCAGCGCGGGGGCATGAATGGAGTGGACCATGTATGCCATGCTGACGGACTCGCCAGCGTCCGGATCGCGCGTGCCATCCGTATGACAGGTCACGCAGTAGTCATCGGTAAATCGACCGGCGCCATGGAGCGACAAGCGCTGGTGGCAGTTGTTGCAGAGCTGGAGCGACGTGATTTGCTTCGACCCCGAGCCCGCACCTCCATCCGGAACGAAGGTGTGCGTCGGGTTGTCCGGATTGATGGCTCGGGTGATCCGAATCTCGATGCCCGCGCGCGTGGTGAAGCCCGGCTCCCAGCTGACCGCAACCGGCTCGGTGACGTCCGTGACGTCGGTCGTGTAGGTCAGTTGATAGCTGCCGTCTCCGTTGTCGACTAGCGTGCCCGTCTCGGCCGTCGCTTGAAGTGCCTGGGTAAAGACCGCGTCCTCACCGGCGCCAGCCTTGAGCACATTGATGTAGCTGACCCACTTGGGGGACTGGGGGTTGGCAGGGGGCGAGGGAGGGGGAGGAACGAGTTTCACGAACGAACCACGTACTGCGCCTTCCGCGATGCCAGTGACGCCAGCGCCGCCGTTGGTCGCAACCGTGAACTCCATCACGGGAGGGCTCGATACGGTGACGCTTTGGATCTCCGCAACGAGCGGAAGCCCTTCCGCGACGAGCCGGGCAAGAACTTCCGGATCACTGATGTCGACGGTTCCGCCGATACCACCAGTTCCGCCATCGCCACCGACGCCGCCTACGCCGCCCACGCCGCCCGCGCCGCCGTCGCCGCCGTCGCCGCCGTCGCCGCCGACACCGGCGCTACCGCCTGAGCCACCGTCACCGCCGCCCGAGTCGCAACCGATGGCGGCCACCGAAAACGCCAACATCGTGGCCAACATCAAACGCAAAACTAAAGGCTTTTTGACCGTCATGGCTCCCTCACCCTATCTCCACCCGTAATGGACCTGCCGAGTCTCTATATTTCGCGGCAGAAATCAAAGGATTGTCGTTGAAAAGCACTTGCAACAACAAGACGGCATTCGCGCATCCAAACACCCGCAAAACCTGCGCGTCCAACCAGGTTGTGCGCCTCATTTTTGCGTCGCCTGTGGAAATCATACGCGAAAGCTCCTTCTTGCGGTCATGCCATGCAAGCGGAGTACCAAGTCAACGGGTTCGCTTCGTAACCGCCAAGCGACGCGCGGAGCGCATCTGCGCATGCAAAAAACCGACGCGCCGCCACGAACACTGCCTATCGAGTGTCCGTGACGGCGCCAGTCCGAGCCGCCTATCCCCTAGGGGGCCGGCGGCGGGTTCGGGTTCGGCAGGGAGTCGAAGGTCTGGTGGCACGTGCCGCACTCCAACGTACCTGCGACGGGCTGCAGTGAAGCAGACTCGATCGGCTGAATGGGTGAGAACCGGTGACCCGCAATGTCTCCGTGGAAGTACCACACCTCCGGATCGGTATTCGGGAACTGATCGAGAAGCTGAGGCCGCTGCGCGCCCGAGGTGGCCGTTCCGACCATGTGGCAGGCCACACAGGTGAAGTCTCCGATATCGATGTTGTCGTGCAGGTTGCCCGTCTCTTCCCCGATGTGCTCACGAAGCGGCGGGAAGAACTGGTCGGTGTGGCACTGCGTGCAAGTGGTGTTGTCCTCCGGCGGAATGAGGAGCTGGGCTTCGTTCTCGTCATTGCCGTGTGGATCGTGACAGGTCGTGCAAGTCAGTAGATCAAACTCGTTCCGATAGTGAACGGAACGGATGAAGTCCGAGTACTGCTGATGGTGCGCCTTGGAGTCGAGCGAGACCGGGTGGAACTTCGAGGGCGCGCCGTCGACGCGCTGGGTGTAGTTCAGCGCGAAGTCGGCTCGCCGAGTGCCCGGCAGCGCCATCAAACCGTCCTCGGAGAGCGGCGCGTCCGTGCCGCCTGCCCCGATGCCCTTCGGGCGGGAGTGGCACCGGCCACAAATCTGGAGCTCGCGCCCTGGGGTCAAGTAGCTTGGAGAGACGATGTACCCGCCCTGCGGCCTGTGCTCCAAGTGCTCAGAACCGGGACCATGGCACGCCTCGCAACCCGTGTTGATCTCGTCGAGCCTGCCGTCGCCATCGTAGTCCATGGCTCCGTTGGGATCAGGCACCGTAAGCGCTACCCAGCCATCGTCGTTGTTTCCTTCGACCCGGAAGGCATTGAAGTGACAGCCGGCGCAGCTGTTGTCGAAGGACTTGGAATTGGCCGGTTCGATCATCAGGTTGTTCGTGTAGTCGTACCAGCGCTCGGAATGATAGTCGCGCCAGGGCCAACTGTTCGAGGAAGGATAGCTGGTATCTCCTTCATAGTTGTATTGCACCATC
>JAUXFZ010000349.1 GCA_030622585.1 Myxococcales bacterium | reverse complement strand
TCAAGGTGGACGGCGGCCAGGACCTAGACCGTATCGCTGCGGTGCACGATGCCGCGCCGAACGCCGAGCTCGTGATCGACGCCAACGAGTCGTGGACGAGCGATCAACTCGTCAGATGGCTGCCACGATTGCCGATGCTCGGTGTCGCCGTGCTCGAGCAGCCGCTTCCGGCGGGCGATGATGGCGCCCTCGTGGGGCTGGAGCGCGCGGTCCCCATCTGCGCTGATGAGTCTTTTCACGACCGACGCTCCTTCGCGACGATCGAAGGGCGCTACGACATGGTCAACATCAAACTCGACAAGGCCGGGGGACTCAGCGAAGCACTCCAGTGCGTCGAAGAGGCAGACGAGGTCGGTGTGCGAGTGATGGTGGGGTGTATGGTGAGCACATCGCTCGCTATCGAGCCCGCGCTACTGCTCACCGCCGACGCGGAATACGTCGATCTGGACGGGCCCCTGCTGCTAGAAACCGATCGCGAAGGCGCGCGTCACGACCGCGACGCCGGCTTGCTGAGACCGTCAGCGATCTGGGGCGCGCCCTAGGAACGAGATCGTTCCCCGGATCACCGCCGGGTGGTCCATCAGCAAGGTGTGGATCGCCGGCACGACGCGAGATTCGCTCGCGCCCTCGAGGCGCGTCTCGTCGACGGTCAGCAACCCATCGCCACCCAACCCCGCGACGTCTCCGGCGAAGATCGCAAACGGCACGTCCGGGACGGGAAGCGTCGTCGCAACCCCAGCGGCGATCTGACCGTACGGCGGGCCCAGAATACGGCGTAGGACGTTCCCTCTGTCCAACGTGGCCGCGAGCGACGCGCCTCGATTCGGCGGTGCGATCATCACGACGCGTTCCATGGCAGAGCGCCAGGGCGCATCGTAGGTGAAAAGCTGTCGGACGATGAGGCCGCCCAGGCTATGGGATGCGAACGACAGCTTGCTCGGCGTGGGGACATGGTCGAGCAACTCGGCGACCCTCGCCGCGTGTTCCTGAATGGGCTGGCGGGTGCTCGGGTAGTCGAGGCGCGCGGTCGTGAACCCCTCGTCTACGAGGGCCCGATCCAAGCGCGCAAGGGAGCGGCGGGTGCGGCCGAGCCCATGAAGCAAGACGACGAGGTGATCAGCCGGAGCGGACGTAGGACAGGCGTCGTCGAGTGCTTGCTCGCATTCGGCGAAGTCGCCGCGACACGCGACCCGGCCTTCGGGATTGAGGAGCCGGTTCCCCTGGCCGTCCCAGCGCCGCTGCACGCGCCAGCCGTCGCGCCACCGTGCATCGGCCCACAGCTGCGTGCCGGGAGGCTCGATCATCCTCCGAGATCTTCTCTGAGCCGGTCCTTGATCTTGTCGTCGCTCGGGTAGATCTCTTCGACGTGCTCCGAGTCGACCAGCGTCGCGGTAATCTTCTTCAGCATATGCTTGACCGATCGCGCATCGGAGCCGGCCGTGACGAGCTCCATCAGCAGGGCTTCCTTGCGGTCCGGATCGAGCTCGAGATCGCCTTTCTCGACCATGCGATCGAGCGAGACCGACAGTGCTGACAGGAGTTTGCGCGTAAACGGCGTGTGCTGAAACGGCGGTGGCTCGTCGTCGAACGCGTCCTCCTCGTCCGGCGAGGGAACGACGGCTGCGGTGCGCCAACCGTCGTGCCGCTCGACCCATGCGAGGGCCATCGCTGCCAGATGCGGGTCTTCGCCGGCAGCAGTATCCTCGATAATTCTGGGCACGTCGGCGGCGTGTATGGCTTGTTCGAAGTCGATCAAGTGCTCGACGAGGGAACGGTGAACCGCGTCCATATCGGACACTCCGATTTCTTCCGGTAACTCGAGCGTGCGGGTCGCTAGGAACCGGCGCGTGAGCCAAAGCGACAAGCGCCGTTGCCAACCGTCTTCGCGTTCGACCGCAGGGCTGCTTCCGTCCGATTCGACGAGCGGCCACTGGCCTCGGGAAATCGCATCCCACGCCTCGAACAATGGCGTGTCTAGAAGCTCCTCGACGATGTAGAGAGCGGACGTCGGCCCCTTCTCCCACTCGTCATCGAGCGACGTGGTTGCATCGCTTTGGATCTGCTGAAGCTCGGCCTCGTCGTGTTCGCCCTTGGCGTGTCGCACCTGCGCAGTCATCCACCGGAGGACACCGGTGAGGTCTGCGAACTCGACGTCCCCGCGCACGCCATCCTGGAGGGTGTAGACGCGGTGGTTTCCTTCTGGATCTGCGATCGTGTCCGAGAGGAAGATGAGACCCTCGAGGCCAGGAGCGACGAACGGCTCGACCTCACCAACCTGAATCGCCCAGTGGAGCCGCCACGGACGACTGTCATCGCCGACGGCGATGCCCGCGTACGAAGAGTCGATCAGGTCGAGCAAATTGAACCCGTGCTCCGCGCTCGAGGTGACGTGCAGGAGATCGACGAAGGCGTCGATTCGAGAGTCGCCAAGCTCGGGCGGCTGGCCGGGTTGACCGAGGGCATCCCAGTACGCCTGGATCCCCTTGAGAAAGGCCTGTTCGGGCATAGGGGGCGGAAACTAGCCCAATTTCGAGAAGGTGACAGCCGACGAGCACTTGAAACACGTTCTATTTTTGCCTAGACCCAACGAAGCTCGCAGCGGCGGGATTTTCTTAGGAAACCAGACGATGGCCATCGACCAAGAAGCATTCAAAAAAGCACTCAGGGGTTGGGCGAGCGGCGTTACGGTCGTAACCGCGCGCAGCGGCGATAAAACGCACGGTATGACGGTCTCGGCGTTCTGCAGCGTGTCAGCCGACCCGCCGCTCATACTCGTGTGCGCCAATCAAACATCGACCACGCACAGCATCATCGAGGAAGGCGGCGTGTTCACCGTGAACATCCTGGCCTCCCACCAGCAAGACGTGTCGCACACCTTCTCCTCGTCGAAGCACGAGGAAACCCGCTTAGAACAGGTCAGCTGGAGCGAAGGCGAGACGGGCGCCCCACTCATCGACGAGGCGCTGGCGTCGCTAGAGTGCACGGTCGTGAGCGCGCATCGCGCAGGGAGCCACACGATCTACATCGGCCATGTCCAAGCGGCGCACAGCATGGACTCGGAGCCCCTCCTCTACTACCACGGCGGCTACCGGTCGTTGCACTGCGACAACTAGCCGTCGACAGACGCCACCACCTGGCGGGTGCGGAGGCGCACCGTAGCTGCTAGCTTGCGCGGCATGTCTCAGATGAAGTGGGCTCTCATCATCATGGCCGCTGCCGCGGCTATGGGTTGTACGAAGAAAGAAACTCCAGCTCCGGCGACCGAACAATCCGCGGCCGTCGCGGCGGTCGAGCTGATCCAGCCGCTCCCCGAGTCTGTCGATGTGAACATGGACAAGGTGTTGCTCGGAAGAAGCCTGTTCCATGACACCGCACTCTCTGGTGACGGGACGGTCGCATGCGTGACGTGTCACGTACTGGACCACGGCGGGGCGGAGCCGCGCAAGACCTCGACCGGTATTCGCGGTCAAGTGGGCCCGATCAACTCGCCCACCGTGTTGAACGCGGGATTCAACTTCGTTCAGTTCTGGGACGGACGCGCGAAAGACCTACAAGACCAGGCCGCCGGCCCGGTTGAAAACCCGATCGAAATGGGCGCCAAGTGGGACAAGGTCGTCGAGCGCCTTAAGAAGAACAAAGAGTACGTAGCGACGTTCGGCAAGCTCTACAAGGACGGCATCACCAAAAACAACGCGACGGACGCCATCGCCGAGTACGAGAAATCGCTGATCACCCCCTCCCGGTTCGACAAGTTCCTTCGGGGCGACGAAACCGCGATCACGGACGCTGAAAAGAGCGGCTACGCGACTTTCAAGGAGGTCGGCTGCGCCGCGTGTCACATCGGCGTCGGCGCCGGCGGCACCATGTTCCAGAAAATGGGTCTCGTAAACGACTACTTCGCCGACCGGGGCACGCCGATCACCGAGGCGGACCTCGGGCGGTTCAACGTCACGAAGAGCGCCACCGACAAGCACTTCTTCAAGGTCCCGACCCTCCGCAACGTCGAGCTCACGTCCCCCTATTTGCACGACGGCTCGCGCGCCACGCTCGAGGAGACGGTGCAAGTCATGGGCAAGTACCAGCTGGGCAAGGATCTCACCGACGCGCAGGTC
>JAUXFZ010000305.1 GCA_030622585.1 Myxococcales bacterium | reverse complement strand
GGTGCGGTAGTCGAGGTCGTCGTAAAAACGCTCCGACGCGATGCCGGTGATGACCGGCAAGTCGACGGGGTCGTCGACGCCGAGGCGCTTGAAAACCGCACCCTCGTGACTCACCAGGTAGAGCTGGTCCAACGCGACCAGGGCAACCGGCTGGCGTTCCGTGATTTCGATGCGAATTCGCCCGGGAAGCTTGCGCACCACGTTCGCCTCCTCGACCCACGGATGCCGAAGCAAGTGATATCGGGCATCTTCGGTTGAAATCTCGAAAATGTTCGACCCGATCTGGAACCCCGCGGCCCGACGGACATCGATGTCCTCGAGCTGTTGGTTGCCCTCGACCGTGACCTCCCGAATCGCGAATGCGGTGGCGCTATGGGCGTACTGGACGCTTTGGTCCCCGAGCCAGACCAACGCAGCCAGCGCAAGTGCGACCCCAACGGCTTGCACTCCACGACGCAGCAAGCCCCGTCGCTGAATTATCCAGCCGCCCACGTTCTTCCGCACCCCTGCCGCCCGTTCTCGCCAGCTCTGACTGGGCTCGGTGCGACGCGGCTTCTTCGGGACCGGCCGTCGTCGATTCTCAGCGCGGGCCGTGCGGGCCGCTTTTCTCGCGACCTTCTTGGGCGCCGCCTTCTTCGGGGGCGCCTTGCGAGCTGACCTCTTCGACGCCGCCTTCTTGGTCGTCGCGTTCTTTCGAACCGGGCGCTTCGCGGCCTTCTTCTTCTCCGGGGGCTTCCTTTGAATAGGCTTTTTACGCGTCGGCTTCTTCCGAACCGCCGATGGAGCCCGCCTGCGGTTCATCGGCGGAGCACCTCGAGGAGCTCAGGACCCGTGCGCGTGATGTCCCCGGCGCCCAGCATGATCACGACATCGCCGGGGCGCACCCGTTCTCCAATCGTTTCAGCTAGGTTATTTCGGTCTTCCACCAACGTCACGTCCCGGTGCCCGTGCGCGCGAATCGCCTCGGCGAGTCGGCTCGCATCAGCCCCTTCGATCGGTTTTTCGCCCGCGGGGTAGACCTCGGTCAAGAATAGGACATCGGCGCGGTTGAAGGCTCTGGTCAGCTCGTCGAAGAGGTCTCGCGTCCTCGTGTAGCGGTGGGGCTGGAAGGCGACGACAATGCGGGAGCCGTAGGATTTTTGAGCGGCTTCGAGCGTGACTTCCACCTCGGTCGGGTGGTGTCCGTAGTCGTCCACCACGGTGATTCCGGCCTCTTCACCGACGATCGAGAACCTCCGCTGCACGCCTTCGAAGCTCCGCAAGGCCGCACGCACCTGGTCGTGGTCGACTCGCAACTCGTCGGCGACCGCAATCGTGGCAAGCGCGTTCAAGACGTTGTGGATACCGGGCATACGAACCTCGAACTGACCCAAGCTTTTCCCGTGATGCTCGACATCGAAGCCGACCGACAAGCCGGAAAACACAGGGTTGCGCGCTCGATAGTCGGCGTGCGCGGAGAACCCGTACGTCACGATGCGCTTGTCGAGCCTCGGCAGAACGTCCTGCAGGTTGGGGTCATCGAGACACGCGACGACCAGTCCGTAAAACGGGACGCGATTCGCGAAATCCACGAATGCTTCCTTCACGGCCTCGAGACTTCCGTAGTGGTCCAGGTGTTCTGCATCGATGTTCGTGATCACCGCGACCGAAGGAATGAGATGGTGGAAGGAGCCGTCGGACTCGTCGGCCTCGGCGACCAGCAGGTCCCCGGCGCCCATCGCCGCGCCCGACCCGAGCGCGTTGAGCTTCCCGCCGATGATGACCGTCGGGTCGAGGCCCGCTCCACGGAGGACCGTGGCTACCAGAGATGTCGTCGTGGTCTTTCCATGCGAGCCGGCGATGGCAATGCCGTCTTTGAGCCGCATCAGCCCACCGAGCATCTCGGCCCGGGGAATCACCGGTACCCCTGCCCGGCGGGCCGCGAGCAGCTCGGGATTGGTTGGGGGAACCGCCGACGAAAAGACGACAACGTCCGCGTCGATCACCTGATCGGCCTCGTGGCCCACGAAGATCTTCGCGCCCTTCTCAGCGAGGCGACGTGTGTACTCGTTGTCGCGCAGGTCAGACCCCGTCACTTCGAAGCCCGAATCGAGGAGCACCTCAGCGATGCCGCTCATCCCGACACCACCGACGCCTACGAAATGAACCGACCGAATTCTTCCGCGAAACATGCTCGGTTACTCCCACACGGCTCCATCGACGACAACTGGGCGGCGCGGGCGACGGGTCGCGGGGCGCAAAGCAACTTCGGAGCCGCCGAGACGAAGCATCGGGGACACAGCAAGCCCCGAGTAGCGCATGCCCGGTGGCGACTCGTTCTCGGGCGCCACCACGGGTTCTCCCCTGGGCTCCGCACCTCCGAGCCAGCCCATCATATCGTCGACGATGGCTGCCGCGGCATCGGGTCTACCGTGAGATCGCGCCGCGCGTGCCATCGCTTGCCGCTTGGCGGGATCATCCAGCAGGTCACCGATGAGCTCCCCCAACGCATCGATTTCGAGCGCGGCCTCTCGAATGCAAAGCGACCCACCCTGTTCTTCGAGCGCCTTCGCATTCTTGGCTTGATGGTCATCCGCCGCGAACGGAAATGGAATCAGGATGGACGGACGACCAATGGCGCAGAGCTCGGCCAAGGTCGTGGCGCCTGCGCGGGCGATAACCAGGGCCGCGTTTGAATAGGCGCGCGCCATTTCATCGATGAAGGTCACGACCTTGGCGCGGACACCGAGGTCCCGATAGGTCGCCTCAACCTCGTCGCGCATCGACTCCCCCGCCTGGTGCACCACGTCGAGATCACGATGGGCAAGGCCGGCCTGAGCGAGCGCGCGCGGCACATCTTCGTTCAGCTTCCGCGCGCCCTGCGACCCACCGAGGACGAGCACCGTGCGCGCGCGGGACTCAAATCCCTCCGGATCCGCAATCGCGAGGCGTGCGTGCTCGACGAACTCGTGCCGAACCGGATTACCCGTCAGCCGGGACTTGTTCTTCCCGAACACCTCCTCAGTCTGCTCGAAGGCGATGTAGGCGCGGTCCACGAAGCGGGCAAGGATTCGATTGGTCATGCCGACGTAGGCATTTTGCTCGAGAACGGCGGTCGGGCGTCCCGACAGCGATGCCGACATCAGCACAGGACCCGATGCGTAGCCGCCGACGCCCAACACCAAATCCGGATCGAAGTCGCGCATGAGAGCGGACGCTTCCTTCATCGCCGTCGGAATACGCGCGAAGCTCTTGAGACGCGCGCTCATGCCCTGACCTTTGAGGGGGGTCACGTTCAGTAGCTCCAATGCCTCGCCACGCCCCGGAAGAATGCGCGCTTCGATGCCGCGTGCGGTGCCCACGAACTTCACGTCGAGCCCGGGGACCCGTTGCCGAAGCTCCTCGACGACCGCAAGCCCGGGAAAGAGATGCCCTCCCGTGCCGCCGCCGGCAACCATGATGCGTTGGATCATCATGCACCTCCCCGGGCCGTTCGTAGCCTCGGCTGGGGTTTCTTCGGTTTGATGAGCGCCGGGGCTTCCCCCGTCCGCGACACTCCGTAACGCGAGGTGTTGAGGATGATGCCGGCCGCGGCAGCGTTCACGAGGAGTGACGAGCCACCGTAACTGACGAAGGGAAGTGCCAGACCCTTCGTGGGTAGGAGCCCCATGGCGACCGCCAGATTGGTAAACGCCTGAAGGCCGATGAACAGCGTCATGCCCACCGCAAGATAGCCAGCGTACTCGTCCTGCGCGCGCCATGCGGCCCGAAGGCCGCGAAAGACCACCCATCCGAAAGCAGCGCAAAGGAGCACGACACCGATGAAGCCAAGCTCCTCGCCGATGATCGCGCTGATGAAATCGGTGTGCGCCTCCGGCAGGAACAACAACTTCTGGCGGCCGTCGCCCAGACCGACGCCCGTCCAGCCGCCGGAGCCGAAGCTCATCAGCGATTCTGTGATCTGGTAGCCGGCGCCCTGCCTGTGCTCGAAGGGCTCGAGGAACGCTTGGATGCGGCGCATGCGGTAGGGGGACGAAGCAATGGCGGCATACCCGACCGGGATGGCCAACAGCACGCAACCCAGCAAGTAGCCGGCCTTCGCCCCCGCGGCGAAGAGCACGACGAACGTCAGGAGCGCAATCATCACCGCGCTGCCGAAGTCGGGCTGCGCCAGACACAGCAGCATCAACAGGCCAGCGACGAGCACATGCGGCAGGAACCCGATGGAAAATGTTCGCACCCGGTTGGACTTCTTCGCCAACGAGTGGGCAAGCCACATGATCATGGCCAGCTTCGCCAGCTCGGCGGGCTGCACGTTTACGGGTCCCACTGCGAGCCAACGCGTCGCGCCGCCTGCACTGTGTCCGAATCCCAGAGCGACGGCGACCATCAGTACCACGGACACCAGCAGAACTGGATATGTAGAACGCCGCAGCAAGCTGATATTGAGACGGG
>JAUXFZ010000206.1 GCA_030622585.1 Myxococcales bacterium | reverse complement strand
GCGAAGCTCAGCAGACAAAGCAATACGTATTTCATAGTTGGCCTCGCTCACATCGAAGCGCGTCGTCAGCAGGGCCCATGCTCCGCGGCGGCATGTCCTGGCTGCGATCCGGTGCACCATCCCCGTTCTCGTCATATTGCGTCAGGACGAGCTTGCCGTCCCGAAACGAATCCCACTTTTCGACCCGCCCATCGTTGTCATCGTCGTACTGCGCCTCGGTGATCAACCCCTGCACATACACTTCCCAAACGTCCACTTTGCCGTCACGCGCCCGGTCCCGCTCCGAGCGTACGACCCAGCCATTGCCGCACCACAACCACGTATCAATCGTGTTATCGAAGTTGGTATCGAGCTCCTTGCGGACGAGCTGACCGCCCTCATAGAAGGACAGCTGGTCGAGACGCCCATCGAAATCGAAGTCGTGCCGCTCCTGCGCGACGTGCTCCCCATCCGCTGCGTAAAAGCGTTCCAAATCGACTTTGCCGTCAAAGTTCATGTCGGCCTTCGTGCAGTAGCGACGGCCGTTGCGTTCGACGTGTTCAATATCGACGCGTCCGTCTTCGTTGACGTCGGTCGCAATGACGTGGTTCCCTTTGCACTCGGCTGCCTCAGCCATCGAGCCTCGCGGCAACGTGCTGGAGTGACTCTGCGCGCAACCCAGCACCGGCGGGCACGCCAGGACAGCAAGCCCAACCACCGCATGCGCGAAATTGCTCATGTTTACGGTCAATTTGAAGGTCCCCCTAGAACCGGATCCCCACAAATATAGAGGCTATGCACCATTCGGCGCAAGTCCGTGGCTGCTCAGATTGACAATATATATGGTGCCATGTAGTTTCATGCCACTTCTGGGGTCCGAATGGCGCGCAAAAAGATCTCCACGACGGTCTACATCACTCCCGAGCAGAACGAGCGACTCAAGCTCCTGCACGAGCGCACAAAAGTGCCGGTGGCGGTGTACATCCGCGAGGGCATCGATCTCGTTTTGGACCAGCATCAGGACGAGCTTCCGGGCCAGATGTCGTTGGACGCGACCCCCACGAAAAAGGGTTAGCGACGGCGTGTTGCTGTGAGCCTAGTGCGAGGCTAGAGACGTCGCACTTTGGCGCCAGATCTCCAGCACATCCGGAACTTTTGTATCATCGCGCACATCGATCACGGCAAGAGCACGCTTGCCGATCGGTTCCTCGAGGTGACGGGCGCCGTTTCGGCCCGCGAGCAAAAGGCGCAGCTGCTCGACCGGATGGACCTCGAACGGGAGCGCGGGATCACCATCAAGGCGCAGGGCGTTCGGCTTCCCTTTACGGCTGCCAATGGGGAGACGTATCAATTAAACCTCATCGACACCCCTGGACACGTCGACTTCAGCTACGAGGTTTCGCGGTCGCTCGCGGCCTGTGATGGTGCCCTCTTGGTTGTCGATGCCACACAGGGCGTCGAGGCACAGACCCTGGCCAACGTCTACCTGGCCGTAGAGAACGATCTGGAAATCATCCCAGTGTTCAACAAGGTCGACCTGCCGAGCTCGGACGTCGAGCGGGTACGCAAGGAGGTCGAGGATGTCATCGGGCTCGATTGCTCGCGCTTGCTGGCGTGCAGCGCCAAGACCGGCGAAGGCGTGCCCGAAATCCTCGAAGCGGTCGTGCAAACCATCCCTCCCCCTGAGACAGAAGACAATGGCTTCCTGCGGGCCCTGATCTTCGACAGTTGGTACGACAGCTATCGTGGCGCGGTCTGTATGGTCCGCATGAAGGACGGCACCATTCGCAAGGGCGACAAGATCCGCCTCATGGCGACCGGAGCCGAATACGAAGTCACCGAGCTCGGGGTGTACACCCCGTTTCAACAGGAGCTCGACCAGCTGGGCGCCGGAGAGGTCGGCTACCTCGCCGCGAGCATCAAGTCGCTCCAGGACGCGAAAGTCGGCGACACAATCACTTTGGCGAAGCATCCCGCCGACGAAGCTCTCTCTGGGTTCAAAGAGGTCAAGCCAATGGTGTTCTGCGGGATCTTCCCGACGGACAGCGACCAATACACCGAGCTTCGGGACGCCCTTGAAAAGCTGAACTTGAACGACGCCGCGTTCATGTACGAACCGGAGACTTCAGACGCGTTGGGGTTCGGATTTCGATGTGGGTTCCTTGGGCTCTTGCATATGGAAATCATCCAGGAGCGACTCGAGCGCGAGTACCACATCGGGCTGATCACTACGGCGCCAAGCGTGGTGTATCGGGTGACGAGTGACGATGGAACAATCGATGTCGACAATCCGTCACAGATTCCCGACGGGCGCATCCGAGTCGAGGAGCCCTACTTCACGGTGTCGATCCACGTGCCTGCAGAGTTCGTGGGTGCGGTGATCAAGCTCTGCCAAGACCGTCGCGGCGAACAACAAGGCATCCAGTACGCTTCGACCGAGCGCGTGATCGTCACCTATCTCATGCCGCTCGCCGAAGTGCTGTTCGACTTCTTCGATAAGCTCAAGAGCGCCACGAAGGGCTACGCGTCGATGGACTACGAGTTGGCCGGCTATCGCGAGAACCCCCTCGTACGCCTCGACATGCTGCTCAACAACAAGAAGGTCGATGCGCTCAGCGCAGTCGTCCACAAAGACAAGGCCTACTATCTCGGGCGCGCGCTCGCAGCGAAGCTGAAGAAGATCGTGCCGCGCCAGCAGTACGAGGTGATCATCCAGGCGGCAATCGGCTCGAAGGTGATCGCCCGCGAAACCGTCCGAGCGCTCCGCAAAGACGTCACCGCCAAATGCTATGGCGGCGATATCTCGCGAAAGCGCAAGCTCCTCGAAAAACAAAAAGAGGGCAAGAAGCGCATGAAGGCGGTCGGCAACGTGGAAATTCCGCAGGACGCATTCCACGCCATCCTCAAAGTCGACGACTAGTCTGCAGATCCCGGCTTAGTGGCCGGGGAGCGCTGAGGTGTTGGCGACTTGGATTTGGAACTCCTCTTGGACGTGGACCGTCTCGGTGCCGCCGGCCGTCTTGACGAGGATGTGGTCCTCGGCGGTGCCGCTAGCCGAGGCGTCGGATTCGAGGGCGTTCAGCTTGAGGATGATCTGGCCATTCGCTTTGGCAGTCATCGATTCGATGGAGATCTCGATACCCTCTTCGGGGAACTCGATCGTTTGGGGAAGGGCCAACTGCTGCACGGTCACGTCGAGCATGAGCTCGTCGCCGACGCGGTCGACCAAGGCGTAGGTGTTCACCTGCTGCACGGTGAATCCGTAGGCTTTCACCTCCTGGCGTGACTCCCAACGGGCCCCAAGGCCAACTGGATCCGCCGGGAGCAATACTCGGGTCAATGTCGAGCGGGCGTTGACGATCATGCGAAGCAAGCGAATCGGAACATCGGAACGCTTCGTCCGTTCGTTGAACTCGCCGGCCAGCATCCGCCCGCGGTTGTCCACTTCGACCCAACCACCGACTTGGTCAACGATGGATGCACCGCTTCGAAGAAGCTCGGCCATCTCCTCGTTGAAGTCTTCGGGCACGACGGCCTCCGACTTCACGACGTCGACGGCGAACTTCACCCCGCGCTCCGTCAGCTCCGCAGGCCCGGACACCATGTCGAGACGAAGCCCCGGTAGGACGGTGAGGGCCGCGGCGTCTGCACTGGTGGCGAGGGTCGCTACCCGAAACGTCATCGTCGAGGCGGTCGTGGTTCCCGCAGGAATGGAGTAGCGAAGCTCCGCCCTCGGCGCCTGCCCCTCGTCGAGCAACCGAACGCTCCTGGCGTCGGCCGAGTCGGCGTCCGCCGCCGTGTTGGACTTCTTGCAACCGGTGAGAGCCAGCAGCGCGCACGCGAGCACCAGCCCGCGCGTCATTGAATAGCCAGTCATGAAACCCCTTACTTCTCTGAGAAAACTGTCTTCCAGTCGTTCTTCATCGACACGATGACCCAGCCCGACTGGCCGGCCGCATCAAGCGCCTTGTCGAGTTTGCCGACCCGGCTTTGTCGATCGTAGGCGTATTCTCGCTGGGCGTCATCGTGGTGCAAGATCAACCCGAGGCGCGCACCGCCGCTGCCCGCAGTCGTCCACTGCAGCATCTCGAAGTCGCCGTCCGAATTGCCGAACGCCAGGATCGGCCGCCGCCCGATGTGCTTGTGGATGCCGACGGGCTTGCCCGCCTTGTCGTCGACGAAGTCGATCACTGGGAGACGAAAGAGCGAGGGCTTGCCACCCTGCACCTCGTATCGTGTCTCGATGGAGGAACCGACGACGCGCTCGACCGGGATGCCGTACACCGGCTCGGCGTAGGTCCGCATGAACTCGACGCTGCCGCCCGACACGATGAAGGTCTCGAAACCATTGGCTTCGAGGTAGCGCAGGAGTTCGAGCTGCGGTTGATAGGCGAGCTCGGTGTAGGGCCGCTCGAACTTCGGGTGGCGAGCGTCGCGCACCCATTGCGTCACGATCGTATCGAACAGAGTGGCGCTCATTCCTGTGTGGGAGGCCACGACAATCTCCACCAAGCCGTGGGCGCCTGCCTCGAGGAGCGCTTCCTTGTCACCCTCGATGACCGCCTGGAACGGCTGCTGTGTCTTCCACTCCGGGTGAACGTGCGCCAGGTCCTTGATGCGATGAAGTGCGAAAGCCATCTCCGCATAGAGCGGTTGCTCGACCCACAGAGTCCCGTCGTTGTCGAAAGTGGCGACCCGCTCCTCGGGCTTCACGAAGGCGGGATCGTCGGGATCAGTGACGGCGCGCACGAAGTCGAGGATCCGAGCTTTGCTCTCGGTGTCGTTCCATGAAGGAAGCGGGTCGACGACGGCCTCTGCCTCCATACCGGCCTTCGGCTCCTCTGCACCGGGCGTGGGCGAGCTGGCGCAGCCCAACACAAACAGCGTAGACAACGCCAGAACAAGGAGCCTCGGGCAGCCTCTGGTCGAGTTCATGGCGCGCAATGTAGGAGTCAGCCCGCGGCGCGTCCAGGCCCAGCCATCACTTCTTCAGGCCCCCACTTCAAGAGCCATCGACGACGAACGGTCGAGCACCGAGTACCAAAACACGTAGCCGAAGGTCGGGATGAACCCGAGGAACAGCGCGTACCAAGTCGCCGGAGATTCGAAGCCGATGAACGCAGTCACGGTGCCGAGCAGCGCGACACCGAGCATCAGATACTGATTGCGAAACGTCCGGGCGCGCTGGACCAGCACGAGCGACGACATGAACGTCACGAGCGGAGCGGTCGCAAGCAACGCACCGACCCAAGCGAGCCCCCAGCTCTCGGCGCGAACCAGGTGGGTCACGATGTGCCCAAGGGCCGCCATGGCGACGATCAGATAGGGAATCGGCAAGTATCGTTTGAAACGCGTCATTCGCACCGACAGAACGCCCTCCCCGCCACAACGGTGCGTCTGGCCTCCGCCCGTTTGTCGCGGTGTGGGTCGTAAGTGTCAGAACTTACTGGCTTTTCGTGGGGGGAGCGTGTCCCCGGGGTTAAAAAGGGTCGCCCGGTCGTTTGGAGGGGGGAGACACGACCGGGC
>JAUXFZ010000232.1 GCA_030622585.1 Myxococcales bacterium | reverse complement strand
TCGCGGAGACGGTTGGCGAGAGTGAGGCCATCAGGCCCCGGCATTCGAAGGTCGATAAAAGCGATCTCCGGTCGCGTGTCGTCGCAGAGTCGCTCCGCCTCGGATGCGAATCCGGCCTCACCAACGACTTCGACCTCCTCGCACTGAGCGAGCAAGAAGGACAGCTCGTCGCGCGCAAGCGGCTCGTCATCGACCACGATCGCCCGAAGGGTCACGGGGTCCCCTGTGGCAAGCTGAGCCACTTCTCTAGCTCGCCCGTGATGATGCGGGGTGCATCGCGGAGGCCCTCGACCGTGCGCGTCCCGGTCAAGAGCATCACGGACTGGAGCTCGTGGACGACCTCGTCGAGGTACTGGCGCACACCGTCCTCCCCGGCACGAGCCAAGGTTTGAAGCAACGGCCTCGCGATCCCTCCGGCCCGCGCCCCAAGCGCGATCGCACGAGCAATGTCGAGCCCCGAACGAATACCCCCGGTCGCGATGGTGGTGAGCGCCGCGCTCGCCGCGTAGTGGACGGAGGGCGCCGTGGGCACCCCCCAATCCCAGAGGTGGTCACCGGTTGAACGCCCTACCCCTTCAGCGCGAAGCGTCTCGACTCCTACCCAAGAAGTCCCACCCGCGCCCGACGTATCGACGTATTGCACGCCGGCTCTTACGAGCTGTTCCACGGTCTGGGGGCTCAAGCCATTTCCGGTCTCCTTGGCGACAATCGGAAAGGGCAGGTCCTGACAGAGGCGCTCCAACGTACTCACGCAACCACGGAAGTCGCGGTCGCCATCGGATTGGATCAGCTCCATCGCAGGGTTCAGGTGCACACAGAGCGCATCGGCACCGACGTCTCGCACGAGCCGGCTGATATCCTCGGTCGGAGTCTCTCGCGCTTGTACGACGCCGATGTTGCCGAGGAGCAACACGTCCGGAGCCCACTCGCGCACTTGATAGGTCCACTCCATCGTCGCGTCACGCTGCATCGCCCGCTGGCTCCCGAGACCGAAGCCGATGCCTCGTTCCTGGGCGATCGTGGCGAGGGAGCGATTGATAGCGGCGGCGCGCGGGTGGCCGCCGGTCATCGCGGCGATAATCACCGGCGCCCTGAGCCGTCGGTGCAACAGCTCGACCTCCGTGCACACGTCCTCCGCACAAAGCTCCGGCAACGATTGATGCAGCAGCCTCACGCACTCCAGCAACGTGGTCGTCGACCGAAAGCCAACCTCGTCGCCTTCGCAGAGCTCGAGGTGGTCGGCTTTGCGCGCTGCGATGCCAGGCGCCCCGGGCGAATCCTCGTGCTCAGCTTGCGCGGGCATGGCCTCGAAGCGTCTCGTAGCCCCACATGTCGAGGGGCTTGCGCGAACGGAGGTCCTCATCAACGTCCGAGACCCACGGGGCGGCGGCAGCAGCCGGTCCCGCAGTCAGGTGCAAGAGCTCAGCCCCATAGCCGGACCCGTACGAGAACGCAGTGATCGGTGTCCCTTCCTCGAGCCCTACCAGAGCGCGGGCAACGGAGATCCACAGGCTTGCGGTGTACGCATTGCCGACCAGCCGGTTCCACTCGAGCGTGTCTTCTACTTTTTCGAGGTAGAGACGTTCTGCCTCTTGCGCCGACCAGCCAAGATGCTCGCCTAGATGCAGCACTGCCTTCTTGACCATCTTCGGAAAGGGCACGTGGAAGCACATGGATTGATACTCCGCGAGCACAGAACGTGCGTCGCGATCACCGATCAGCGCACCGAAGCACTCCGTCACGGCGCGCTTGTAACAATCGAGGCTCAACTGGCCGTCCACCGACGGGAACGCGTCACCGACCGGTCGCCAGAAATCGAATGCCGGGCTGCTGAAGGGAAACGACACCGGGGCCACATGCGCTACGGTGGGCTCACCGATGATCATCGCGACTGCGCCTGCGCCCTGAGTCGGCTCGCCGGGATCTTCAGGCGAGTAGAGTGCCACGTCAGAAGCGATCACGAGGGCTACCTTACCAGCGCCAGCACCCGACCATTTCCACTCGAGCGCCTGGCGTAACGCGAGCGTGCCGCCGTAACATGCGTGCTTCACTTCGTACGATCGAACCGTGCCGGAAAGCCCGAGCTCTTCGGCGACCCAGGCGCTGAGCGGACGACTCATGTCCTTCGCACTTTCGGTTCCGACAGCCACGAGCCCGATGTCTTCGATAGAGCCATTCCAGCGTGAAAGCGCCCTTTTTGCGGCCCCCACGGCCAGAGTCGCCGCATCGTCTCCAGACGGGCAGAGCGCGATGTCGATGCAACCTAGACCCTTTGTATACTTGTTCGGGTCTACGCTGCGAAGCTCTGCGAGCTCGGTCACCGGCATGAAGAGTGGCGGCAGTTGAAGTCCGATGGATGCGATCCCTGCTGGCGTTGTGGTCATTCGTTTGTCTCCTACGTCGTACACATGGTTCACGTGCTCGTGTGTAGCGCGTTCGATCAAGCGATGGAGTTAAAACGCGTGACTAGTCCGTGGGATCGCATCAACGGTTAGCACTGCTCGTTGAACGGTGATCAACAAGCGGCGCATGACGTTTAGCCAACGCAATGTAAAGTTCGCAGCGCACGTTTCGATCTAACGCAACACCCTGTAAAGATTGCGATCGCGCAAAACCGTTCGTGTGTACATTCGGACGATCGAAGGGCTGCATCGATCCGTTGATCCGATTGTTCTAGCGATACGACGCGCGTTGCAAATACTCGCTTGCAGGGATGCGGGGGTTGCAGACGACAGTCGAGTGGGAGAATATTCGGTCGACGTACGACGCCGTCGTCATTGGCGCGGGGCCGGCCGGCTGCGCAACCGCGGCGTGTTTTGCGGCACGAGGCGCGTCTGTGCTCCTCGTGGAATCGAACCCCAAGGCCGCCAGACGCTTCGCGGGCGAGTGGATCCACCCCGAGGGCGCGAGAGTCCTAAACGAGCATGGTCTCCTAGAAGGGGTCGACAGCGGCGTCACAAGCACCGGATTTGCGGTGTTCCCCAACGACGGGCTGGGGCCCATCCAGCTCGACTATCCTGGGGGCGCGACAGGGCTCACCTGTGAGCACGAAACCCTAGTGACCCATATTCGACGGCGCGCGGCGGAGCTCCCGCGCGTCGAGTATGCCGAGGGCGTGCGCGCGCAGCCGGTCGGCGGTGATCGCGTAGACCTGAGCGTCCGCGGAAGAGGGCCGAAGCGGGTCCTCACCGAGCTTGTCGTCGTCGCGGCGGGGCGTTCATCGCGCGATGTCGTCTCTCAAGATGCGACGCCGGAGGCTCAGGTCTCGATTTCGCTGATGGCCGGCCTCATCGTAACCGACAGTCAGCTTCCCTGTGAGGGGTACGGACACGTCCTCGTTGGGGGCCCGGGCCCCGTCCTCGCGTATCGTATCGATGAGGAACGGATTCGACTCTGCTTCGATGTTCCGCGTGCGAACCGTCGTGACGCACGCACGCCGGAGTGGATCTGGAGATCCTTTGCCGAGGTGTTGCCCCACCCACTGCGAGCGGGCGTTCAAGACGCGCTCTCGCGTGCTCCGCTGTCCTGGGCGGCCATCGCGTTTCGGCCGCGGTGCTATCGCACGGAGTCGGGTGTCGCGCTGGTGGGCGATGTCGCGGGCATCTTTCATCCATTGACGGCACTCGGGATCACGATGTCGGTGCTCGACGCGGAGGCCCTGGCAGGAGCCCCGAGCCTGACCGACTACGCCACCCGCCGCGCGAGTCAGAGCTACATACCGGAGCTGCTGTCGAACGCGATCTACCAAGCGTTCGTCCGCAACGACCCGGGCTCCGAAGCGATCCGCGAAGCGATCTTCCGCACCTGGCGCTCCAGTCCAAGCCAGCGCAGTCGAACCATGAAGCTCCTCGGCGCCGCCGCCACCGCTCGCACCGACTTCGTCCGAGCCTTCTCCCACGTCGCCATTCGGGCCGGCGTCGGAGCGCTCTCTTCGGATCGGCGTACGGTCGCGGAGCTCGCGGGCTGGCTCAAGTGGCCATGGGCGAGCCTGTACCCGCAACCCGCTGCGATCCGCTCGCGTTCTTTGTCATGGGCAGCTCCGGAATCCTGGGCTCGCTCCGACTTCTTTCGATCGCCTCAACCTCTACAGGAGAACAGCCATGCAAAGTGACTGGGATTTTTGCACGACCAGCCTGCGACAGGTTTCGCGGACATTTTCGCGCCCCATCGAAGTGCTTCCGGGCGACCTGAGAAAAGCGGTGACGTGCGGCTACCTACTCTGCCGCATCGTCGACGCGGTAGAAGACAATGAAGCGTTCGCGATAGGCGAACGCGACCAACGGTACCGGGCATTCCACGACGTCATTCAGGGCGCGACAGACGGGGCCGACTTCGAGCAGTCGTGGTTGGGTATCGAGGGCTCGCCACGGGAAGAGATCGAGCTGTGCTCCCAGATCCACCGCGTCATGGCGGTGCTCAATACGGTTTCGCCCGAGATGCGCGAGGCGGTCCTTCGCTGGGTGACCGAGATGGCTCGGGGCATGCAGATCTACAGCCATCGTTCGGCTGACAGAGACGGCATCATCGCCCCCTCGACTAGCGAAGATCTCCAACGGTACTGCTATTTCGTGGCAGGTACGGTGGGCCACATGCTGACCGAGCTCTTCGTCTTGGAGATGGACCTCGAGCCCGACAGCCCGGCGGCACAGCAACTGTCCGAGCACGCGGAGGCATTCGGCACCGGCCTTCAGCTCGTCAACATCCTGAAGGACATCACCGACGACCTGCATCGGGGCTGGTCCTTCGTCCCTCGGTCGCTGTGCAGAGCGCAGGGTCTTCGGAACCGGGAGCTTGCGGACCCCGGGCGCCGACCGGCGGCACATCGGGCCGTGGTTCCTCTGTTCGACCTCACCCGGCTCCACCTCGACCGCGCACTCCACTACGCCCTCGCGGTGCCTTCCGAGTACCGAGAGATCCGGCTGTTTTGTCTGTTGCCACTTTGGCTGGCCGTGAAAACCATCGGGCTCGCCTACGGAAACGATGCCATGTTCATGGCGAACCAAAAGGTCAAGGTCAGCCGTGCAGAGGTCGAGGAGATCATCGCGCGTTGCACGATGAGCTGCGGGGACGACACGCTGCTGCGCGCCGACTACGAAGCGATGTGGAATCCTCTGTCGAGGC
>JAUXFZ010000376.1 GCA_030622585.1 Myxococcales bacterium | reverse complement strand
GGTCACGGCCTTGCGGTACTCGCGGCATTCCCAGTCGCGGCTGCGAATGAAATGGTCGACGAATTCTTCGCCGAGAGCTTGCCTCGCGGCCTTGCTGCCACGAAGTTTTTCCACGGCCGCTTCGAGGGTGAGGGGCAGCGGCAGTGCGGGGTTGCCGCCGCTCGTCGCGTCGCCCACCGTCATTGCGGGCGGGTCGATCCGATTGGCGATACCGTAAAGCCCTGACCCCAGGCATGCGGCCATCGCGATGTAAGGGTTGATGTCAGCTGCCGTTTGCCGGAGCTCGATGCGAGTCGCGTGATCGCTCTGTCCGAGGATGACCCGTGAGCCGCACGTGCGGTTCTCGATGCCCCACGATGAATTGAGCGGCGCCCAAACGCCGGGGACGTACCGCTTGTAGCTGTTGACGAATGGAGAATACAGCGCGGTGAGCTCCGGCGCGAGCGTGACCAGACCCCCTAAGTAGTGAAGGCCGGTCTCGCTGAGGTTGTCAGTGCCCGCACCGGCGAAGAGGTTGATCTGGCCACTGGCGTCCCAGAGGCTCTGATGAATGTGGCCGCTCGAGCCGGGTAGATCCGCGTTCCACTTCGCCATGAACGTGACCGACAGACCGTGGCGCGCGCAGATTTGCTTCAGTGTGGTCTTGAACAGCGCCCCTTTGTCTGCCGCGGTCAGCACGTCGTCGTACCGGAGCGCCGCTTCCCAGACACCGGGGCCGGTCTCGGTGTGAAGCCCTTCGATTTCGATGTCGTATGCCTCGCAGGTGTCCAAGATGTCGTCGACTAGGGCCTGGTGCTGCCCCGAGCGCAGCCAAGAGTAGCCAAACATGCCCGGGCTCAACGGATCGAGCTTGCGAAAGTCCTTCTCGTGAAGCGACTCGGGCGTTTCCCGAAAGACCCAGAATTCGAACTCTGCAGAGAACTTCGCGGAGAAGCCGGCCTCGCTCGCCCGGCTGATCACGGTCTTGAGGAGGTTTCGGGGGCACGCCGGGTGGGGCTCTTCTTCCTGCGTGTAGAAGTCGACAATAAAGTGTGCGGTGTCCGGGGCGTCGGGAAGGACGCGAAACGTGGACGCGTCGATTCGCGCCAAGGCGTCTGGATAGCCCGTCGCCCAGCCGGTGACCTTCGCGTTGTCGTAGAGTTGGTCCGCGACGTCCCAGCCGAAGATCACATCGCAGAAGCCGAAGCCCTTTTCCAACGCGGACCAGAATTTTTCGAGGCTGACGTGCTTGCCTCGCAGCACGCCATCGACGTCGAAACCTCCGAGCTTGACCTTCTTGATGCCCTTTTCGCTGAAGTCGCGACGCAGCTCTTCGCTCACAGATCCTCCTTGGGGGCCCGGAGCATACCCCTTTTTGGGGGCCTGTGGGTGACGTTCCTACGCCGGTTTTTGGGTGATGCGGTGAACGAACCCCAGCCCCACCACGAACAGGAGTGCGACTGACGCGTGTCCTAGAAGCTCGTGTGAGGTACCCGGAACCGTGCAGTGTGCTTTGAGCACGAAGTTGCCCGCGAGGCCGGCGGCGGATGCTGCGACGAGGCTGCCAAACGCGTTGCCGCGATCGACCAGCCGGAGCAACGCGTAGACCGGAACGCCGAGCAGGAGCCCAGCTCCCATGCATGCGCCAGCCATTGCGCTGGCGCCGGGATCATGCGCGGCGGCCTGCGCTGCAGGGTGGGGCCAGAAGGCAGCCAAGATGGTCGCGCCGACCGCGATGCAAGCCAGACACACCGACTGCCATCGTGGAAGCGCCGGCAGGTGCACGGGGCGCGTCACCATGAGCATCGCCACGACCAGCAGGACGCCGAAGGTCACTAGCGCTGCCGTCCACGGCGCGGTGCGAGCGTGGTCGCCAACCACCGGGAACGCGAACCAGCCGACGATGGCGAGAGCCGAAAACACGGAGAGGACGATCAAGCGCCGCATCATCGTGGAGCGGCTTCGGAGGAAGCCGGAGATGGTTCGGTCGTTCTTGTCGCACCGCGCCTTCATGTCGGTGAACATTCGATCGATCTGTTCGTCGCTTTGCGGCGCGTCGTCCGCATCAAGCTCGCGCAGGCGCTCGCCGAGGCCGTCTTCGGGCCGATTGCTGCCACTAGTCATTCATCACCACGTATTTCTGAGGCGAGCAATTGTTTCAAAGTTGTGTACGCACGATGTGCGCGAACACGTACAGCGCCCTCGGAAGTCCCCACAATTTGGGCTACCTCGGCGTATGGGCGCTCCTGAAACCAATGGAGCTCCACCACCTCGCGCTGGCTCGTTGGAAGCCTTGCCAAAGCGACGTGCAGGAGCTCAGAACGCTGGCGGAGCTCGAGGGGCATGAAATCGGCCTCTGGCGCAGCTCGCGTGTCGACCTCGAGGGAGGTCATCTTGCGGCGCTTCGTTCGCCGCCAGTGCTCACGAACGAGGTTCATGGCGATCGTCATGACCCAGGGGCGGAGCTTGGAGCCACGACGGAAATCGTTTCGCGCGCCGTGAAGCCGGAAAAATGTTTGCTGCACGATCTCTTCGGCGAGCTCGTCATTGCGAAGGTGTCGTCGCGTGAGCCGAAGAAGGATAGGCCCGTAGCGTTCGAACAGCGCGCGGAAAGCCGCATCATCGCCGTCGATGTAGGCGTCCATGAGCTCTTCGTCGGTGGCCTTTGGGCCTGGTGGGCTAGTCGCCATGCGGTGCGTTTGGATCGAGGACGAAGGGAACCGTCGTTTCATCGGGAGCGATGTGAGCCTTCCACCAGTAGCCCGAGAAGACGAGTGTGCCCAGCAGGATCAGCAAAAGAGTGAGCTGTAGCCAACTTCTACTGAGGCGCGGGTCGAGCTCCTCGATCACGACCGGTTTGATGGGGATGGGCCGCGCGCCCGACGTGCTGAGGACCTTTCCGGCCGGATGACTGCTGCGAGCCTGGGCCGGCGGGAGGCTCGACGCGAGGGTAGCGACCGGAACAGAACCGATGTGTGAGGTCTCCATCCACGGCGCGATGTCTTGTGTATGCGGATTCCGCTTGGCCGATTCGATTTCGATCCATTCGAGCGCAGCCCGCATGGCGGGGGCATCTGGGTACCTGTTCTGTGGACGGCTGGCCATCGCGCGTTGGATCACATCGGGCAACCCAGGCACGTCGTCAAACCCCTCGTCGGTTTCCCAGCCGACCGGGGGTGAACCCATCACCATGTGATGCAGGAGCGCGCCAGCGGAATACAGATCGGCCGAAGCGTCAAAGGCGCCTCCGCCGAACAGCTCTGGCGCCATGTACGCCACCGCGTGCTTGCCCGAGCCGGTGTGTGCTGCGTGCGCACTGGCCTCCGGATTCCCTCGGAGCAAAGGTACGACGCCCATGCCGAGGACCCGCGCGTTCAGCCGTCCGTTTCGACCCCGGGTGACGATGATGTTCTGGGGGGTGAGATCGCCATGCACTAGCCCCTGCGCATGTCCTGCATCGAGGGCATCGAGGACGTCGGTCGCCAACCGAAGCACGGTGAGGGAGCTCAGAGGGCGATCGCGAAGGAGGTCCGAGAGGAGCGTTCCGCGTGTGTCCTCAAAAGCCAGGTACGGGACGCCGTCGATGACGCCGGCGTCGAGGACGCGTGGGACCGTGCGCGAGCGGATCGACCCTAGACCATGCGCCAGGTGGGAGAAGGCCGCCTCGGCGCTGATGGATTCGCTCACGTCCATCGGCATCACGCACAGGATGAGCGGCGTGCCCTCCGACGACGCGCGGTGGTAGGAGACCAGCCCGCCCCACGGCAGTGCGCCGTCGACGCCATATCGCCCGGCAAAGAGCTCTTCTGGAGGGGGATGCGCGCCACCCGGCGAGGGAAACATCGCCTCGGAGG
>JAUXFZ010000212.1 GCA_030622585.1 Myxococcales bacterium | reverse complement strand
GCTCCTCGAACACGTAGAGGACGTGCTTTTCAATCGGCGCGCCGATGCGACCGATCGGCTCGTCGCGCTGGCCGAGACGGTCAAGGGCAAGGGAAAGAAGCAGCAGTACGACCTCAGCTGGCGCGAGGCACCGGTCGAGGACCGGATTGCGCACGCGCTCGTCAATGGCGTCGTGGATTTCGTCGTCGAGGACGCCGAGGAAGCCCGGCTGAAGTACGCGCGCCCCCTCGACGTCATCGAAGGCCCGCTGATGAGCGGCATGGCGATCGTGGGCGACCTCTTCGGCGCCGGCAAGATGTTCCTTCCGCAGGTCGTGAAGAGCGCGCGAGTCATGAAGAAGGCAGTCGCGCATCTCGAGCCCTTCATGGAAGACGAGAAGCTCGAGGGCCGCGTTCAGGCCAAGGTGCTGCTCGCGACGGTCAAGGGCGACGTGCACGACATCGGCAAGAACATCGTTGGCGTCGTGCTCGGCTGCAACAACTATGGGGTCGTCGACATGGGTGTCATGGTCCCCGCTGATAAGATCCTCGACACGGCAGTGGCCGAGGGCTGCGACATCGTGGGCCTGAGCGGGCTCATCACGCCTTCGTTGGACGAGATGGTGTATGTGGCTGCCGAGATGCAGCGGCGCGGCATGGACGTGCCTCTCTTGATTGGCGGTGCGACAACGAGCCGTGCGCACACCGCCGTCAAGATCGCGCCTGCCTACGATCACAGCACGATGCATGTCCTCGACGCGTCGCGTGTCGTGAACGTCGTATCCGACCTTCTGAGCCCCGAACGCAGGCCCGCGCTCGATGCAAAGAACCGAAGCGAGCAGGAGAAATCGAGGAAGCTGTTCGAGCATCGGCAGAACCGCGAGCTGATCTCCCTCAGCATCGCCCGGGAAAACGGAGCGCCAATCCAGTGGCGAAGCGAAGACGTGCCGTCGCCGGCGTTCACGGGACGGCGAGTCATCGACGATGTCAGCCTTGAAGACATCGCCCCCTATATCGACTGGACATTCTTCTTTTCGGCGTGGGAGCTCAAGGGCAAGTTCCCAAAGATCCTCGACCACGAGCGCTATGGTGCCGCCGCGCGCGAACTGTACGATCATGGCCGCGCGTTGCTAGACCGCATCATCGCGGAGCAGCGGCTCACGCCCCGCGGCGTCTACGGATTCTGGCCGGCGAACCGCGACGGCGACGATATCGTCGTATGGAGTGACGATGCGCGCAGTCGTGAGCACCTCCGCTTCCACATGTTGCGCCAGCAGGCCACCAAGCCGGTCGAGCAGCCCTACTTTTGTCTTTCCGACTTCGTGGCCCCCACGAGCACCGGCCTCGCGGATCACATCGGCGCGTTCGCTGTCACGACTGGCATCGGAGCCGATGCGCTCTGCCAAACTTTCGAGCGGGACCACGACGACTACAACTCCATCATGGTCAAAGCGCTCGCCGACCGTCTGGCCGAAGCCTTTGCGGAGCTGATGCACGAGCGCGCACGCAGTGAGTGGGGTTGCGAGCCCGATGACAGCCTCAGCACAGAGGACCTCATCGCCGAGAAGTATCACGGAATCCGGCCTGCGTTCGGCTACCCGGCATGTCCCGACCACACGGAGAAACGAACCCTCTGGGAACTATTGGATGCCGAGCGCGTGGGCATCTCGCTAACCGAGCACTTCGCGATGACACCGGGCGCCAGCGTCAGTGGAATCTACCTCGCGCATCCGAAGTCTCGCTATTTCGCCGTGGGTCCCATCGATCGCGATCAGGTCGAGGAATACGCGAACCGCAAGAACATGACGGTGGCGGAGGCTGAGCGCTGGCTACAGCCAAACCTCGGGTACCAGCAAGGCGGTTGATGCAGAGACCACGCCTTCGAGACCTGCTTCCGGTGTCGGTTCGCACCTTCGATCCGGAGGAGGTGACCACCAAGAGTCATCGTGAGACCGACCCGCGTGGGGTGGGGCTCGGGACGCAGGACGTGGAGGCGATCTGGGACGCGGTTGTCAGCTTTTACAGAACGGGCCTCCATCCGGCGATCGCCTTATGTATTCGGCGACGGGGTGAGATCATTATCGATCGAGCGATCGGGCACGCGCGAGGAAACAGCCCTCAGGATCCGGAGGGCACGCCTCTGCTGAAGGCAACTCCGGACACGCTCTACAACTTCTTTTCCGGTTCGAAGAGTGTGACCGCCATGCTGATTCACCTCCTACAAGAGGACGAGCAGTTGCACGTCGATGAGCCCGTCGCCACCTTCATCCCCGAGTTTGCAAAACGGCGGAAGCACAACATCACCGTCCGCGACGTGCTCACCCATCGCGCCGGCATCCCGGCCACGCCTGAGGAGGCGATTGATCTCGATCTCCTGGCGCGGCCCGAGGAGATCACTCGAGCCTTCTGCGAGCTCGAACCAACTCACCGGCCGGGCAGCGTGCAAGCCTATCAGGCGATTACGAGCGGGTTCATTCTGGCCGAGATCATCCGTCGCGTGACTGGTGAGAGCATCAGTCATTTCTTGACGACCCGGATTCGCGATCCCCTGAAGATGAAACACTTCACCTATGGAGTCGCCCCGGAACACCTCGACCGCGTTGCCGTCGATGCATTCACTGGCCCCACGCCGACCTGGCCCTACAAGAATCTCGTGCAGGTCGCGTTTGGCGCATCGATGCGTGAGCTGGTTGACATGAGCAATGATCCCCGGTTCCGGACCGCGGTGGTGCCGGCCGGGAACATCATCGCGACCCCCGAAGAGATCTCACGGTTCTTCGAAACGCTCCTCTGCGGCGGCACCTACGAAGGCACCCGCATTTTCGACCAGCGCACCGTTGCGCGGGCCACCGAGCCGCAGGTGACCGGGCAGGTCGATCGGGTGTTGATGATGCCCATACCGCTTTCCATGGGCTTCATGCTCGGCGGCCGAACTTTCGGCTTCTACGGGCCGCGCACGGGCGACGCGTTCGGTCATCTCGGCTTCACCAACGTTCTCGGATGGGCCGACCCCGACCGCGACATCAGCGTCGCCTTCATGAACACGGGAAAGCCGCTTCTTTCGGCCAGAATGCTGAGGTGGTTGAACGTGATGCGTGTCATCGGGACGCGCATCCCGCGAGATCGCTCCTAGCTTCCGCCTTATGCTAAGGTCCGCGGCATGAAATTCAGCGCTTCGATCGCCATGGCGCCGCCCGAGCAGTACATCCCGATCGCCCGGGAGGCGGAGAAGCTCGGTTATCACGCCATCGTGTTGCCCGACTCG
Organism: Myxococcales bacterium; assembly: GCA_030622585.1. Taxonomy (GTDB): domain Bacteria; phylum Myxococcota_A; class Polyangia; order Polyangiales; family Houyiibacteriaceae; genus SG8-38. Next base: position 2,150 of record JAUXFZ010000212.1, on the reverse strand, counting down.
ATCTTCTTCTCCGAGGAGGTCAGCAAACCATACCCGTACACGAAAGACGGCAGTCGGATGTGGGACGGCGAGACCCCATGGATCGAGCCGATCGTCGGCGCGGCAGCCATGGCGGCCGCGACCGAAACGATCTTCTTCTATACGAGCGTCGTGAAGCTGCCTGTTCGTCATCCCGTGCTGGTCGCCAAACAAGTCGCTTCGCTGGCCGCGCTGTCGAACAACCGCTTTGGGTTCGGGTGCGGACTCGGGTGGCTTCCCGAAGAGTTCAAATGGTGTGGCACCGATTTCGAGACCCGAGGCAAGCGTATGAACGAGTGCCTCGAAATCCTCCGACTAATTTGGGGCGGAGGGATGGTCGAATACCACGGGGAGCATTACGACTTTGGCAAGATCCAGATGAGCCCCGCACCGACCCAGCCGATTCCAATCTACATCGGCGGTCACACCAAGCCCGGGCTCCGGCGCGCGGCGAAGTATGGCGACGGCTGGTCCTCGGCGATGCTCCCCTCGAAGAAGCTCCTGGCGCTGATCGCCGAGATCGAGGCGTTTCGCAAGGAGTACGGTCGCGATCACCTGCCGATGGAGTACCAGGCCGTGGTTACCGACGTGTGGGATGCGGACGGCTACAAGCGACTCGAAGACGCTGGCGTGACCGACATCATCACCGTCCCGTGGCTCATGTACGGCACCCCCATGGTCGGAGGCACCCTGCAGGGCCGCATCGACGGCTTGAATCGGTACGCAGACACCGTTATCGCCAAGATGTAATGCGCTCCACACCGCCGATTCTGGAGCACGCGAGTCTCGAACCTGTATCCGAGCAGGATGCGTACCGGTTGAGCAAGCTCGAGACCGACGCGCTCTGCGAGGCCGCGCGGGCACGCCGTGATCGCGTATGGGGCAAGACCCTCACCTTTTCTCCGAAGGTGTTCCTTCCGATCACCAATCTGTGTCGCAATCGGTGCGACTACTGCTCGTTCCGCCGCTCTCCGGGTGACCCGGGCGAATGGACGATGAGTCCCGATGAGATTCGCGCCTGGCTCCAGCGCGCTCGGGAGCAGGGCTGTATTGAAGCGTTGTTTTGCTTGGGCGATACTCCGGAAACGGGCTTTCGCGAGTATCACGCGCTCCTTCGCTCCTGGGGCCACGAGCGAACCGTCGACTATCTTCGATGGGCGGCCGAAGAAGCGCTGGCTGCTGGCCTCCTGCCGCACACGAACGCCGGCATCCTTTGCCGCGACGACATGATCGCGTTGCGGCCCGTGAACGTCAGCCTTGGCTTGATGCTCGAGAACGTGAGCGACCGGCTCTGTGAAAAGGGAATGCCGCACCATCGCGCGCCTGATAAGCGGCCGGCGAAGCGCATTCAGATGACGCGCGAGGCCGGAGAGCTGCACATTCCCTTCACCTCGGGGCTGTTGATCGGCATCGGGGAGACGGTCGAGGAGCGCGTCGACACCATCCTCGCCATTCGACGCCTGCAGCGCGAGTACGGTCACATCGGGGAAGTCATCGTCCAGAACTTCCGGGCCCACCCCGACACGCCGATGGGCTTCGCGTCCGAGCCAACGCCGGACGAGCTCGCCGCGACCATCGCGTTGGCCCGGCTCATTCTCGACGATGGCGTCAGTGTTCAGGCGCCCCCAAATCTCAATCCTGCGTCGACCGCTGCTCTCATTCGGTCCGGCATCAATGATTTCGGTGGCATTTCGCCGGTCAGTCCGGACTACATCAATCCGCAGCATCCCTGGCCGTATCTGGGACTCCTGCGTGAAGGCTGCGAGGCGGAAGGCTTTCGACTCGAACCGCGACTCCCGGTATACCCCTCTCACCTGGACGCGCCGGGTTTTGTCGACGCGTCTTTGCGCCCCCGTATTGATCAGCTTCGGACGGAGCTCGCCACGCCATGACGACAGCCCTCGAAACCTGCTTGCAAGGCGTATCGCCGGACGTCCGTGCGATCTTGGAGCGAAGCCTCGACGGAAGAGAAGTCAGCGTCGAGGATGGAATCTCTCTAAGCGAGGCGCGGGGAACAGACCTTCACGCGCTGGGTCTCGTCGCAGACGAGCTGCGTCGCCAGCAGGTGGGTGACCAGGTCACCTACGTCGTCAACCGCAACATCAACTTCACGAACGTCTGCATCAAGAACT